>JAZOMN010000067.1:0-38394 GCA_045654005.1 Clostridia bacterium | reverse complement strand
CAAGTAAGATAAGCATATTTATAGTAGTTTTTTTGGATATTTTTTAATATTAGAACGCTTGTTTTAAAAATTCAAAACAAACAAAAAAAGAGGATGTTTTCACATCCTCCAAAAAATATACCTATTCTAATATATAAACCTTTACATTTCGTACGCCGAACTGTAAACATTCGCTTTTAGTATCCATATATAAATCAATACGGTTGCCTTTTATCGCACCGCCTGTATCTCCTGCTACGGCATACCCGTAGGTATAATTACCGCTTGCAGATTCTATATACAGTTTTGTTCCAAGAGGAATAACTGACGGGTCAACCGCAACAACCCCTCTTTGAGACTGCATACCTGACGCAGTTCTTCCTTTTAAGCAATATGCAGTAGCACGGCACTCAATAACTCTTGAAGACCTGATTTCTCCGCTTCTTGAAGTTTGCACCGATGCAATAACTCCATACTCAACAACTTTATTAACAGGTTTTTTTGTAACCTTTTCTGCTACTAATTCTTTTTCTAAAATTTCGCCGTTATGTTTAACAACACGGTAAGTAACGGTTTTTTCGCCGTTAACCCCTTCTTTAGATACTCTCGAGTTCCCCGAAGCAAGATTATAGTTTGCTTTCTTGGTTGTTTCAAACGGAACAGCCTCAACTTCGGTTATTTCCTCGTACACCTTTTTTATAATTTCAATTTTCATACCGTCTGAAACAGCGGTATCTTTAGGTGTAACAAGCAAACTATCCCCATCAATTGTTACTCCCGTTTTTTCAAGAACATCTGAAACGGTGGCTAAAGTTGTAAATATAGTTTCGTCATTTCCGTTAACACTAAGTGTTATCTCTTTTGCTCTTTTAATTTCAATATGTTTAATTTCCCTTAAGTCAGCGTTTAAGTCTAAAGACAATTCATCGAATTCGCTAACCTTGATTCCTGCTTCCTTTAATGCATCCTCAACAGTTTTTGAATATACAAATGCTTGTTTGACCACTCCGTCGTCACTTACTGTAATTTCATATCTAGTTAGATTAAGCATAAGCGTGATTGCAGATACTGACATTATAAGTGCCAGACTGCAGATAATTAAGGATTTCAAAGAAAAACAGGATTTTACATATCCTATTATCTTTTTCATAGTCCCTCCAAAAAAAGTAAAAATTTCAGTTGCCGAAATACAGAAAAATTTGGGTTAAAATGTCAACTTTTACGGCAACGATTTTATATTATACACAAAAAAACTTAATTTGTCAAGTTTTTTTATTGCTACTAACATTATATGGACAATTTCACTAAATTATTCCTAATTTTAAAAGTGCTGTTTTTGCGGCTTCTTTTTCTGCATCTTTTTTAGTTTTGCCCACACCCTGACCTATAACTTTTCCGTTTAAGGAAACCTGGGATGTAAAGACTTTATTATGGTCAGGCCCTTCTTCTTTAATGATTTCATAGGTTGGTGCAAAAGCATTGTCTTTTTGCACATACTCTTGCAGAACTGTTTTATAATCTTTGATGTTTCTTCTTTTAACGGCAGATTCAATTTCTTCTTTTAAAAGATTTAAAATAACCTTTTTTGCAGAGTCAATTCCGCCATCTAAAAATATTGCTGCAAAAACTGCTTCTAAAGCATCGGATAAAATAGACGGCCTTTTTCTGCCCTCTGAATGTTCTTCGCCTTTTCCAAGATAAATTTTTTCGCCAAGCCCGATTTTTAATGCAATTTTATAAAGACATTCCTCGCAAACAACATTAGCACGGATTTTTGTAAGTTCCCCTTCGGGTAAATCTTTATAATTTTTATAAAGATATTCGGCAACGGTAAATCCCAAAACTGAATCTCCTAAAAATTCAAGCCTTTCGTTGTTCCCCTGAAATTCATTTTTTCTTAAATATGATTTATGGGTAAGAGCATTGTTAAGAAGAAGTTTATCACAAAACTCATATCCTAAATTAATCTCTAACATAACACACCAATTATTCTTTAGTTTCTTCACTTACAGTTGTTTCTTGAGGTTTTTCCTCATCCACTTCTTCTTCACAAGAAGTTACAGAAAAAACATCGTCTTCAAAAACAACCTCTTCCTTTTTATAAGGGAAAATTTCAATAAATTCGTCTGCTTCAATTTTTTCTTTTTCAAGTAATACTTTGGCAACTTCGTGAAGTTTATCCATATTTTCGTTAAGAAGTTTTATACATATATTATAGGCATTATCAATGATACTTGAAATTTCTTCATCAATTATTGAGGCAATATGTTCGGAATAATCTCTTGTACGCCCGAAATCTTTTCCCAAGAATACCTCGTCGTTACTTGCGCCGAAAACCATAGGCCCTAATTTTTCGCTCATACCGTACTTGGTAACCATATCTTTTGCAATCTTGGTTGCTCTTTCAATATCGTTTGACGCACCTGTGCTTATATCATTTAAAACAAGTTTTTCAGCAACTCTTCCGCCAAGCAACGAATTGATTTCTTCTAACATTTCTGTTTTTGAAGAATATGATTTATCGCTTGATGGTAAGGATAGAGTATATCCGCCTGCTCTTCCTCTTGGAATAATAGAAATCTGATGAACTTTATCGAGTGTAGGCATAAGTGCTGTAATAATAGCATGGCCTGCTTCGTGATATGCGGTAAGTTCTTTATCTTTTTTAGTTCTTTTTCTCGTTTTCTTTTCAGGACCTGCTATAACTTTAATCATAGCATCCTGCATATCTTTATTACTGATTTTTACACGATTATCTCTTGCCGCTAAAAGTGCAGATTCATTAAGCAGATTTTCCAAATCTGCTCCTGTAAATCCTTGAGTAGTTTTGGCAATAACAGATAAATCTATATCGTCTTCAAACTTTTTGTTTCTTGCATGAACACGAAGTATTGCTTCTCTTCCTAAAATATCAGGATAGCCCACTAAAATCTGCCTGTCAAATCTTCCCGGTCTTAAAAGAGCGGGGTCTAAAATGTCAGGTCTGTTAGTTGCTGCAATAACAATTATATTTGTATTTGATGTAAAACCATCCATTTCAACCAAAAGTTGATTAAGGGTTTGTTCTCTTTCGTCGTGACCGCCTCCAAGACCTGCGCCACGATGCCTTCCCACTGCATCAATTTCGTCAATGAAAATAATACAAGGAGAACTTTTTTTAGCCTGTTCAAACAAATCTCTCACTCTTGATGCGCCGACACCGACATACATTTCAACAAAGTCAGAACCACTTATAGAGAAGAATGTAACACCTGCTTCACCTGCAACCGCTTTGGCAAGAAGTGTTTTACCCGTTCCCGGAGGTCCTACAAGAAGCACACCTTTCGGAACTCTTGCACCGATATCGGTAAATTTCTGAGGCTCTTTTAAAAATTCAACTATTTCGGCTAAATCTTCTTTTTCCTCGTCAACCCCTGCAACATCTTTAAATGTAACAGAAACATTTTCGCCATTTACCGCTTTGGCTCTGCTTTTGCCAAAGTTCATTATTTTTCCTCCACCTTGCGACTGGCGAAGGAAGATGGACCAGAATATAACAATGGCGCCAACTATAAGAAGAGTTGGTAAAAATGAAATCCACCACGGAATTTCCGCAGGTTTTCTTGTATCAACTTTTATTGTGCCTGCTGTAATCTGCTCTAAAATAACAGGGTCAATATCCTGTCTTAAAGTTAAATAATTGGGAATGGAAACTTCCGCTACTTTATCGTCATTATAAGTAACGATAGCATTATTTTCCACTATAACCAATTCTTTAACAAGTCCTGCTCTTATATCTGCGACAAGTTCAGAATAAATTTTTACATCTGTTTTTTCAGGCATAGTAAGTGCAACTATACCAATAAAAACAGCCACAAGTAATAAGTAAAATGCAATCTCTTTAATGTGTTTTTTCAATGTCTTTCCTCCAGTTAGCCTTAATTTGATAATTATTTTAATTTGGCATACTCGCAAGGTAATTATTCATAGATTTCCCTTTTAAGAACGCCGACAAACGGAAGGTCGCGGTATTTTTCAGCATAGTCAAGACCGTAACCTATAATAAATTCGTTAGGTATATCAAAGCCTATGTAATCAACGTCAACTTCAACTGTTCTTCTTTCAGGCTTATTAAGAAGAGTACAGATTTTAAGTGACGCCGGGTTTCTTTTTTCAAGTTCTTCTTTAAGTTTTGATAATGTAACCCCTGAATCAATAATATCTTCAACAATAAGAACATCTTTTCCTGATATATCGGTATCCAGATCTTTCTTTATTGTTAATGTTCCCGATGACTGGCTCGAATTTCCGTAACTTGAAACAGTCATAAAATCAATCGAAACCTCAGATTCAATACTTCTTATAAGGTCAGAAAGAAATACAACCGAACCTTTTAAAATACCTACAGCAAGAATTTTTTTTCCGCTATAGTCTTCAGATATTTTCTTTCCTAATTCCTCAATTCTTTTTGCAAGTTGTTCCTTTGTTATAAGAATTTTTTCTACATCTTTAGTTTTCATTTTCCATTCTCCTTATATGAAGACAGTAACCGTCTTCTTTTCCCTCTTTTTTATATAACCCCGGTATCCATATAATTTCATCACCTTTTAAAATTAAAGGATACGTTTTTCTTATCTCTCTTGGCACTTTTTTATCAATAAAAAGTTCCTTTACTTTTTTATGACCCACATTTTTTATATATACCTTATCTCCCTCTTTTTTGCATCTTACCTTAAGGGAAGATATATCGGAAACCATTATAAAATCTTTACCTTTTTTTATGTTTTCAGATATGTTTATTACAAGTCCTGCCTCTTTTATTATATTATCTCCAGGTAATAAATCAAAGCAGTATTCTTCTTTTATTTCCTTATTTTTTATAATAAATTTATCATACTGAATATACCCAAATAAATTGGAAGACAGTTTTATTTCTTTGCCTGTTTTTGCATCCCTTATAAGTTTAATAAGACTGTCAAGTTTTGATTTTGAAACTGATACATTAAAAAGGTTTTTAAGAACTGTTTTAATGGCTCTTGAGAGTACCGCATCGTGAGTTTTTTTAAGTTCATCAATCGGAAACTCTACACCTTTATTTTTAATTATTCCCAGATTCAGTATATTTTCTACATCAAAAGATATATATTCACTGTCTTTCTTTAAAAGGTCTATTGTATTTAAAACCACTTGTTCCGAAAAAGAAAAATTTTCTTTCAAATAAGGAATAAGCATAAGTCTTACTTTATTTCTTAAATACTCTGTTTCAAAATTAGTTTCGTCTGTTACATACTCCTCACTTATTAAGTTAAGATAAGTTTCAATATCTTCCCTTTTTGTTTCGATTAAAGGTCTTATAACATTATCTTCTCTTATAGGCTTAACTGAAACAAGACCGTCAGAAGATGCACCCCGTATAAGCCTTATAAAAAATGTTTCAATCTGGTCGTTAAGATTATGTGCGGTTGCAATTTTTGTTGCGCCGATTTCTTCTTTTATTTTATGGAAAAAATCGTATCTTACAATTCTTCCCGCTTCCTCTTCCGAAACTTTAAGCCGTTTTTTTTCTTCCTTGATGTCTGCGCTTTTTAAAAAGAAATCTATGTTCTCTTTTTTGCATAAAGCTCTTACAAAATCTTCGTCTCTTTTTGCAGTTTCCCTTAAATTATGGTTGATATGGCATACTGCAATTTTTTTTATTTTAAGTATTTCTTTAAGACTTATAAGCGATTTTAAAAGCGCAACTGAATCTGCACCGCCCGATACACCGACTAAAACGGTATCGTCGGGGTTTATAAGATTATATTTTTTAACTGTTTTATAAACATTTCTTAAAAAACTATTCATAAGTGTTTTCCATAGTATAGAATGTAGTATATTCGCCAATCCAGGTAAGTTTTACCGTTCCTGTTTCCCCCGACCTGTTTTTAGCAATAATACATTCGCATACATTTTTTTCTTCAGTTTCTTCATTATATGCTTCGTCTCTATATAAAAACATAACAATGTCGGCGTCCTGCTCAATCGCTCCCGATTCTCTTAAATCTGAAAGCATCGGTCTGTGGTCGTCTTTTCTTTGCTCAACTGCTCTTGAAAGTTGCGAAAGTGCAATAAGCGGAATACCAAGTTCTTTTGCAATAAGTTTAAGGTTTCGGCTTATTTCGGAAATTTCCTGTTGCCTTGATTCCTTACTTGTTCCACTCATAAGTTGAAGATAGTCAACCACAATAAGTCCTATATTTTTTTCAAGTTTAAGCCTTTTGCATTTTGCTCGAAGTTCGGTATATGAAATAGACGGTGTATCGTCAATATATAAAGGAGATGATGCGACAGGCTCCATCGCTTCAATATATTTTACAATATCCTGTTCGGTAAGGCTTCCGCTTTTTATTTTCTTATTATCAATCTTTGCCTCTGAACATATAATTCTGTTGGCAAGTTCTTCTTTTGACATTTCAAGTGTGAAAATAGCGGTAGGAATATTTTGTCTGATTGCAACATTCTGGGCAATGTTTGCGGCAAAACTTGATTTACCCATACCAGGTCTTGCTGCAATAAGTATAAGATTTCCCGGTTGCATACCAAGAATTTTTGAATCAAGATATTTAAATCCTGTAGGCAGACCGCTTATATCAAGGCCGTTATTCATAATATCGGAAAGTTTAGTATAATTATCGTAAAGAATTGTTCTTATGTGCGATACTTCCCTGTTTTGATTTTGCTGTGCAACTGAAAAAACCTTGTCAATAGCAACGTCAAGCATATTGGAAACTACGCCGTCATCATAACAGATTTTAGTGATTTCTTCACTCGCTTTAATAAGGTTTCTTTGAATTGCCTTGTTCTTTATGATTTCACTATACGCCGCAACATTTAAAGATAGCGGCATATTGTTTATGATTTCTTTTATATAGTCGTTACCGCCTATAGACTCGAAAACACCCTGAGATTTTAAAAGATTGCCAAGTGTAACAACATCAATAGGCTGATTTGTATTGAACAAATCAACCATTGCCTGAAATATATGTTTATTCTTTTCAATATAAAAATGTTGTGAATTAGTTATATCCAGAACTTCGGAAATTCGATGAGGTTCAAGAAGTACTGAGCCGATAACCGCTTGTTCAGCCTCGCTTGAAAAAGGCAATTCTTTAATTATATCCATATTACTATAAAACCTCTGTTTTAACTTTTATTTTTGCAGTAACATCTTTATGAAGTTTTACTTCCACCTCATAAATACCTGCAAGTTTTATATTATCTTTTAAAAGGATTTTTCTTTTATCAATTTCAACTTTTAAATCTTTTTTCACTGCATCGGCAATATCCATTGAAGTAACAGAGCCGAAAAGTTTTCCGCCTTCTCCGCCTTTGGTTGAAATAACAACTTGTTTGCCTTCAATCTGGTCTTTTAATGCTTTTGCATTGTCAAGTTCAACCTGCCTTTTATGTTCTTCTGACGCATTTTTATTCTTAAGAATATTCATATTGTCATTAGTAGCAGGAACTGCAAGACCTTTTTTTAATAAAAAGTTATTTGCATATCCGTCAGAAACGTTTTTAACGTCTCCTTTTTTCCCTTGTCCTTTAACATCTGCTGTTAATATTACTTTCATTTTATGATCATTCCCTATCTATGTTATTTTTATCGGAACGACACATAGGTCGTTCCCTACTTTTTGCGATCTGGAGTTTTTTTACATCCCCTATTTAACCTATAACTTCGTCTATATTTTTTATAAGTTCTTCTAAAACTTCATTAACATTGGCATTATCAACCTGAGCGCCTGCAGATAACTGATGACCGCCTCCGCCCATTTTTTCCATAACAACCTGCACATTTATATTCCCTATACTTCTTGCAGATATTCTGCAAACCTCGCCGTCAGAATAGATAACAAATGTTGTTGTAATACCTTTTATATTTATAAGTTCGTCAGCGGCTTGTGCGATAACTGTCGTATCGTCAATTTCTTCACTGACATATTTACTTATTGCAATGGTATCTTTGTAAATAATTGCATCGTTTATAATTTCGCTTCTTATTTTGTATGTTTTAAGGTCACACTTAACAAGTTCTTTTGCTTCGGCAGTATCAAGACCCGAACGCCTTAGGAAAGATGCCGCTTCAAATGTTCTTACCCCTGTTTTAAAGGTAAAGTTTTTGGTATCAATAAGCATTCCTGCATATAAAGCCTGACATTCTACAGGGTTTAATTTTATTTTTTCACCCATATACTGCAGAATTTCAACAACAAGTTCACTTGTTGACGATGCGTAAGGCTCGTGATAAGTAAGAGTGGCAGTATCAATAAAATCAGGGCTCTTTCTGTGATGGTCGATTAAAACCACAGTTTCCGTGCTTTCAATTATTTCTTCATAAGGGAAAAGTGCTTTTTTGTGAGCATCCACAAGAACAAGCATTCCCGAACTATCAAGATATGATTCTGCCTGATACTTATTTATAATAACATCTTTATATTCTTCGTATTCTGCCATTTCATCCACAATATCTTTTAAAGACGGTGTTACCTCATCAAGCAGAATATATGCGTTTCTTTTAACGCTTTTTGCAGCTCTTACTATCCCTAAAGCACTTCCGAATGCGTCCATATCGCAATCCAGATGCCCCATAACCACAATGTTTTCTTTGCTTTCCATAAGTTCTTTTAAGGCAAGTGCTACAACTCTTGAACGAACTTTGCTTCTCTTTTCAACCTCTTTGGATGCTCCGCCGTGGAAGGAAAAGCCTTTTTTATCCTTTATAACAACCTGGTCGCCCCCACGTCCTAAAGCCATATCTATTGAATTTGCAGAAAACTCTTCATTCTCTAAAGGACTTGCGCCTCCGTGACCTATTCCTATACTGAATGTTAAGTGAATTTCCGCAACGTTAACATTAAGAGCAAAATCTCTTAGTTTTCCAAAATCGCGTTTTAAATAACTTTCAAGATGTTTCTTTTCAAAATATATATTATATTTATCCTTTTCCTGTTTTTTAATAACAGCATTGGTGTTTTGCGCCCAACTGTATATATGCTTATCAGTATCTGCGATTAACACTGCACGCTCAGATTCATTAAGACCGTTAATGGATTCATCGTAGTTATCTATAACAATTTTACCAATAACAAGTTCTTTTTCTTCAAGCGTTTTCTTATAGTAAACCTCGTCCGTTATATCTATGAAATATATCATTGAATAAAATTTCTCTTCGTTTTGAGAGATTTTTAATTTAGTGCCGAGAATATTATAAGTTTTACCTTCAAATGCAACTGTTTCATTGATTTGTTCTGCCGTTTCCCCTGATTTTAACTGTGGAAAACCATTTATAAGTGCTTTTATTGAAGATTCTGCAGGTCCGTCATCATAAAAAATATCTGCAAATTTATTGTTATACCATATAATAGTATCCTCGTCTTTTAAAATTGCAAGAGGCAATATACTGTTTACAACAAAATCTTTCGATATGGAATCGGAAGATAAAAACAAATCCTCCAGATATTCATTAAGTTTCCTGTTTTTCTTATATGTTGAAAACCAATGCACCATAAAAAGCACAAGAACACAAAAAAGTTCTGCAAGTCCCAACCATACATTAAAATACAAAGTAACAACCGAAAACAGCAAAAGTGCAAAAAATGACGACTTACTGTTCGTTTTAAATAAATTAAATATATTTCCTTTATTCATAATATTCTTTTATATCCAATCCCCCGTAATTTTTATGTAATTTTTAAAGGGGTATTCCTTTCCCATCATAATAAGGTAAACTATATTATAACAAAAGATTTAAATAAAGTCAATTAAAAAAGAAAATGTTTGACTTTATATTAAAATAGGTATAGAATGTATATGTTAATATAGTGTACAAACTATCTATACATACAAAAAAAGGAGAAATCAAAATGGAAAAAGAAAAAGTACTTACCAGATTAACCGATACCGGTGTTGTTGGGGTTGTAAGAGCAACATCAGGTGAAGAAGCAATCAGAATTTCTGAAGCATGTTTAGAAGGCGGAGTTGACGCTATCGAACTTACATTTACAGTTCCTGGCGCTCACAAAGTTATCGAACAACTTGCTAACCACTATAAAAACGGAGAAATGTTACTTGGCGCAGGAACAGTTTTAGATCCTGAAACTGCAAGAATTGCGATTTTATCAGGTGCACAATACGTTGTAAGCCCATATTTTGACCCTGAAACAATTAAACTTTGTAACAGATACAGAGTTGCAGGTATGCCTGGCTGTACAACTATTAAAGAAGTTGTTAATGCTATGGAAGCAGGGGCTGATATTATCAAAGTGTTCCCTGGCGAACTTTTTGGTCCTAAAATCATAAAATCAATAAAAGGTCCTCTTCCTCACGCAAAAGTTATGCCAACAGGCGGTGTTGATATTACAAATGTTGACCAGTGGATTCAAGCAGGTGCTGCAGCAGTAGGCGTAGGCGGTGCTTTAACAGCAGGTGCTAAAACAGGCGACTTTAAATCAATCACAGAAATGGCAAGACAGTTAGTTGCTAAAGTTAAAGAAGCACGTGGACTATAAGAATTATTAAATGTTAAAAAGGCGATGTTTTAAACATTGCCTTTTTATATCTTAAAAACGGAGAGTAGTATGGGACTTATACATATATATTTCGGTGACGGAAAAGGGAAAACAACTGCCGCAATGGGTCTATGTGCCCGTATGGCAGGATGTGAAAAAAAAGTTCTTTTATCACAATTTTTAAAATGCGGAAATTCAGGCGAAATAAAATGCTTAAAAGAAAGTAAGTTCGTTGATGTTTTAGTGTGTGAAAAAAAACGCGGCTTTTTCTATACTATGTCTGAAAAAGAAAAGGAAGAAACAACAAAAGAAATCAGAGACCTGTTTTTACAAGTAACAAAAAAAGCAGTTTCAGAGGATTTTGACCTTCTTGTTCTTGATGAACTTCTTGACGTTATAAATCTTGGTATAATTTCTGATAACGAAGTTATTTCATTTTTAAAAAACAAGCCCGAAAATCTTGAAGTAGTGCTGACAGGAAGAAACCCTTCTCATGAACTTTTAGAAATCTGCGATTATGCTACCGAAATGAAAAAAGTAAAACACCCTTTTGATAAGGGACTAAATGCAAGATACGGAATTGAATATTAAGGGAATGGAAAAAACTTAAGACCGCAAAAAGTAGAGAATGAGCTAAGTTTGTCCGTTCTGAAGCTTTTTTCCTATTCCCTAAAAAATATTGCCATTTTGGGGACTGTCCCTAAAATGGCAATTTTTTAACATTATGATTTTTTCGCAAGTGGGATTACTACTAATTTATAAACATTTGGGTCCAGTAATTTCCGTTTGCAACATATCCAACACCTATTTTCTTATATGAAGAATTTAATATATTTGCACGGTGCCCTGACGAGTTCATCCATGCATTCACAACTGCCTGAGGCGTTCTCTGCCCTTTGGCTATATTCTCTGCTGCGCTTTTATATGATATACCAAAATTTTTAATCATATTAAAAGGTGACCCATAGACAGGACTGGTGTGTGAAAAATAGTTGTTATCCTTCATATCCTGGGACTTATATCTTGCCACACGGCTCAATTCCCAATCGGCTGTAAGAGGATTCAATCCGTTTTTTACTCTTATTTCGTTCACAAGTCTTACAACCTCATTTTCATATTCTATAACAGTCGAATTAACCTTTGGAATATTAAGAATCTGCCCCGGGTAAATAAGATCGGGATTTACAATATGAGGATTTGCACTTTTTATCTCTCCTAATCCTACTTCGTGTTTAACTGCAATTTTCCACATGCTGTCACCCGATACAACAGTATGTGTTACTGTTGATGCGGCGGAAGCGGGAAATATTGTTATAATTTGAATTGCAAGTATCATTAAAATTAAAATCTTTTTCATTATAAGACCTCCTGAGTTAGTATAATTTTATGGTTGCCTTATATATTATAACATTTATATGTGCATATTCTCAAATGTAATATATGGATGTGGGTTTAATGAAATATCTCGCTACCTGCAGGCAAATTTCATTGAAAAAAGACTATTCATAAGAATAGTCTTTTTTCTGGAAGAGCCGAATGGTTTAGATGCAAGTTGAAAGTTTAGAGTTATGATGCAAACTTCGTTTGCAGTTATGATATATTTGCCCTCAAAAAAACAAACATTGACGAAGTCAATTCATAACTGGCGAAGCAATCTGAACTCATAACTTGCCGTAAGGCAAATATAACTGAAAAAAGCACTTCCAAAGAAGTGCTTTTTTCTGGTGGGAGAGGGTGGATTCGAACCACCGAAGGCGGAGCCAACAGATTTACAGTCTGCCCCCTTTGGCCACTCGGGAACTCTCCCTGGAGCTGGTGATGGGACTCGAACCCGCGACCTGCTGATTACAAATCAGCTGCTCTACCAATTGAGCTACACCAGCAAAATATTTTGGTAACAACATTCTAATTATAAAATATTATCACCGATTTGTCAACACCTTTTTTTAAAAAAGATGGTCGAGGCGACAGGACTTGAACCTGCGGCATCTTGGTCCCAAACCAAGCACTCTACCAAACTGAGCTACGCCTCGATAAGTCGTTTTAGTCAACGCAAAATATATTATACATCTCTCAATTTGATTTGTCAAGAAAAATTTTAAATTTTTTCTCAGTTTTTTTCTTGGCATAGTACTAAGGGATAGGAAAAAAGCTTCACAATGGAATTATTATATTATTTTACCGTCTTTCAATGTTATAAGCTTGGTAAAATTTTTTTCATATTCTAAATTATGCGTAACCATTAAAACGGTAACGCCTTTTTTATTTATTTCCTTAATAAGTTGCATTACAGTTTCAGAAGACACTGAATCAAGATTTCCTGTCGGCTCGTCTGCTATTATAATTTTTGGTTTGTTTATCATTGCTCTTGCTATTGAAACTCTTTGCATTTGTCCGCCTGACATTTCAGTCGGTTTGTGATACATTCTTTCGTAAAGTCCGACTTTTGCAAGTTCTTCCTTTGCAAGTTCCACTCTTTTTTTATATTTTATCTTTGAATAAGCAAGTGGCAACATAACATTTTCTAAAGCCGTCATTTCAGGAATTAAATTAAATGACTGAAAAACAAATCCTAAAGTTCTGTTGCGAAAAAGGCTCATTTTCTTATCATCAAAATTCCAGATATCATCTCCCTCAATTGTTACCTTCCCCGTACTTGGTGCAAGAAGCCCTGCAATAATATTTGAAAGAGTGGTTTTCCCACTCCCCGACTGCCCTACTATCCCTACGAACTCGCCTTTTTTTATTTCTAAATTTATATCATTAAGTGCCTTGACAGTAGTTTTTCCTATATTATAAATTTTATTAATGTTATCTAATTTTATCATTTTTCACCTTTTTTGATTTTTTTCTTGACTTTGTTAAAAAAATAACTTATAATATACTGTAGAGTTTGTTAAAAAAATAACAATCTCTATAAATTCAATTATAATGCCACATTGAATTTATTTGACTTACTCCTTTAATTGATTTGCACCTACCTGATTGCGGTGCAAATCGGATTTATTCTTATCCCCAAAAGAATAAGCTCAAAATCTACAGGATATTTTATCTTGTAGATTTTTTGTTTAGTGCGGTAATATGATAATGCTCATATTATATTATCTTTTAAAATATGAATAGTATGTAAATTATTATAAAAGATATTGCAATAAAGTGATTTTTATTATAAAATATAAAAAGTGTAAGTATTTGAAAGGAAGATTATATATATATGTTATGTTGTAAATGCAAAAAAAATATGGCAGTTGTATTTATCAATAAGTTTGAAAACGGTCAGCAGGTAAGTGAAGGATATTGTCTTGCCTGTGCTAAAACTATGGGTATAAAACCGCTTGAACAAATGATGAATCAACTTGGAATATCTGATGCCGATTTAGAGGATTTAAACTCTGAAATGGGAGATTTCCTTACAGATATGGGAGTATCAGACAGTATGACTCTGCCTCCTAATTTTGATAATAAAAATGATAAAAAATCAACTAAAGAAGAAATAAACAAAAAAAGTATCTTAGAAAATTACGGAACCAATCTTACAAGACGCGCAAGAAATGGCGAACTTGAAGTTGTAGTAGGTAGAGAAAAAGAAATTGAGAGAGTTCTTCATATATTAAACAGAAAAACTAAAAACAACCCTGTTCTTTTAGGCGAACCCGGGGTTGGTAAAACAGCAGTTGCCGAAGGCGTTGCAATAAGTATTGTTAACGGGACTGTGCCTGACAAACTTCTTGATTTTGAGGTTTATCTTATCGACTTTACTGCACTTCTTGCGGGAACACAGTTTCGCGGTCAGTTTGAAGGAAGATTAAAAAAATTAATAGACGAAGTAAAGCAAAGAAAAAATGTTATTTTAGTTATTGACGAACTTCACAACATTGTATCTGCAGGAGATGCCGAAGGGGCAATGAATGCAGCAAATATTTTAAAACCTGCCCTTTCAAGAGGCGAAATAAGGGTTATCGGTGCAACAACATTTAATGAGTACAGAAAGCATATTGAAAAAGATTCTGCTTTAGAGAGAAGATTTGCGCCTGTTACTATTGACGAGCCAAGCGAAGAAGACTCTTTTGAAATTTTAAAAGGTTTAAGACCTTTTTATGAAAGTTATCACAAGATAACATTATCTGACGAGGTTTTAAAAACTGCCGTGTCTTTATCCAAAAGATACATTCCTGAAAGATTTCTTCCCGATAAGGCGATAGATTTGATTGACGAATGCGGGTCAAAGAAAAACTTGGAAAATAAAAAACTTGCAGAAATAAACCGTCTTAACAAAAAACTTTTATCAGTCATAGAAGAAAGAGAAGAGGCGGAAAAAGGAACTGAAAATGCAGAGCCTGATTACGAAAAAATTTCTAATTTAAAAATCGAAGAATTAAAATTAAATGACAAAATCAAAGAACTTGAAGAGGGCGGTGTTGCTCTTCCTGTTACAGTTGAGGACATAGTTCTCGCAGTGGAAAAACTTTCAGGAGTACCTATTACCGAACTTAAAGAAAAAGATATTGAAAAATTAAAGAATTTAAAAGACAGACTTACCTTAAGAATTGTCGGTCAGAATGAGGCTGTTGAAACTGTATCTTCGGTTATAAGAAGAAACAGAGCAGGTCTTATAAAGAAGAAAAAACCTTCTTCCTTTATATTTGTCGGACCTACAGGCGTTGGTAAAACCGAACTTGTTAAAACCTTATCGAAAGAAATTTTAGGAAGCGAAGACAACATCATAAGATTTGATATGTCTGAATATATGGAAAAGCACACTGTATCAAAACTTATAGGTTCTCCTCCGGGATATGTGGGTTATGACGATGCAGGGCTTTTAACAGAAAAAGTAAGAAGAAATCCTTATTCAATTATTCTTCTTGACGAGATTGAAAAAGCGCATGCTGATGTGTTCAATCTTCTTTTACAGGTTTTGGATGACGGTAAATTAACCGACAGCCACGGAAAATGCGTTCATTTTGAAAATACAATTATAATTATGACATCAAACGCAGGATCAGATTATCGCAACGCATCTTTCGGCTTTATAGAAAACCAAACCACATCAAGAAAAGAAAAAGTTTCTTCCGCACTCAAAGAATTTTTCCGCCCTGAATTTTTAAACAGGGTTGATGAAATCGTTATATTCAATCACTTGTCAAAAGAAAATATAAAAGGAATTGTTGATATTTTAATAAGTGATTTGCAAAAAGATTTAAACGATAAGGAAATTAAAATTTCTCTTACCGATAACGCAAAAGAATATCTTGCAAATAAAGGGTATGACGATAAGTTTGGTGCAAGACCACTTAAAAGACTTATTCAGAAAGAAATTGAATCTCATCTTGCGGATATGTATATAAATGAAGAATTAAAATATGGAAGTTCTGTTGTAATTGATGCAGATAATGAAAAATTGATTTTTAATATGTAAAAAAAAAGAGAGTATATCACTTTTGGTAAGTGGCATACTCTCTTACTTTTACAGTCCTAATATATTTTTATGATGTCCAACATCAAGAAGTAAAACAATAATTCCGTTTTCATATTTCCACAGGATACGAATATCCATATTGACACTCATTTCAAAAACATTATCAAGCCCTTGTACCTTTTTTGTACGCAAAGACGGATAAAATGGATTTTGAACAAATAGTTTTAATTTATTTGCAACTAATTTTTGTTCCCGACTTGTCAATAATTTTAGATTTTTCTCAAATTCCTTGGTATATTTTAGTTTATACATTGTCTATATTTATCCCCATATCCGCAAACATATCCTCAACTGTATCAAAACTTTCCTGTGCAGAAAGTTCAATTTCAGAATCCTTTATCAATTTTGCAATTTTTAATAGTTTATCTTTGGGATATACTATAACAGGACAAAGAAATATTCCTCCGTCTTTTTCAACAATGTCAAATTTATCGCCTTCCGAAATTCCTAATTTTTTTATAATTTCTGCAGGTATGGTAATTTGAGAACGCCCTCTGATTTCTGCTAACATATTCAATCACCTCTCGCAAATTCTGAAATTCTGATTTTCTTACACTATTATTATATGCATTTTTTTTGCAAAAGTCAACATGTTTTTAAATTTTTAATATTTAATCATAAAAACACCTGCTTCATAACGAAACAAGTGTTATTCTTTTTCAAATTTTATTATATCATAAACTTCGCAATCCAGAGCATAACAAAGAGAATCAAGCGTTTTGGTACTAATAGCCTCTCCTCTTTTTATACGATGAAGAGTATTTGCTGAAAAACCTTGCTTGAATATTAAATTATATTCAGTTATGCCTTTTTTAAAAAGCGTATCATAAAATGGTTTATACGAAATCATTACAATCACCAAATAAATAATATCATATTTTACTCTATTTTATTTCTTGTTCCAAATCATCAAATAATGAGGATTCAAAAAAATATCTGATTGAAACATTTAATCCGTCACATAATTTTTTTATTGTAGAAATTGTCGCACTGTTATTTCTTCCACCTACAATATTACTCAATGTGGATTGTGTTATTCCGCTTATAGTTGCAAGTTTATTAACTGTCATCGCATTTTCGTTACAAAGTTCAAGTATCCTTAATTTTGTAGCTTCACCTATATTCAAATTTATCACCTCAAAATTATTCTAATCTTTTTGAGTTAAAATAATTACCTCTTTTGAGTTGATTTTATAGTTTGTATATGCTATAATTTTTTTAAAATTTGTTGAAGTAGGGAGAAAAAATTATGGCAGAATTTTGTTTTGAGTGTTATAATAAATTAAGCGGTGGAAATTGTAAAAAGGAAAATTATATTTTATCAGACGAATTAGAGTTATGCGAAGGTTGCAAAGAATATAAGGAAGTTGTAATATGTTATCGCAGTGGTGGTCTTTACGGAAGGATTGAAGACTTTATGGATATATTACTCTTACCATTTTACGCTATAAGGACTCTTATTATTTCTATCTATCTGTTTTTCGAAAAATAATGGAACTTTTTTCCTATACTTTTATCTATATAATAAAAGGAGGTTTTTTTATGAAAAAATTGTTATTACTTATTTTATTATTATGTTTACTTTGCGGTTGTGCTAACGAAACAATAGGAATTATCGGTGGCTCGGACGGACCGACAAGCGTTTTTGTAAGCAATGAAAAAGAAGGATATAATATATCCCCTGTTAAAATCATAAATGTAGATGGAACTTTATATTATAACAGTGGGCTTTTAAGCAAAGTAACGGGAAGATGCGGAACTTTAGACGGTCATTTAAAACAAGGGGCAGACGAATATGAAGTACCAAAAAAAGACGGAAAAACCAATTTTAAAATATCAGAAAATTATTTCGGGTATCAAAGTGTATCGAGTATTACAAAAGAAATTCCCACAGAGAACGGTTGGGAAATTTACAAAAAAGTTGAAGATTATGGCATAGATTTACTTAAATATAAATATGCTTACATAATTAAAGGAAGGCATCCAAATGCAGTAAAAGACTCAGAATATCTTATTTTTGCAAACACTAAGGATATTACTTTTGAAACTATAACAAAATATTTCTTTTCTTCACAGTTAAAAGACCATCAGGTTGATATAGCAGTTCGCCATATAGAAATTTTTGACGAATGGGGTATTATGATGTGGGCAGACGATATTACTCCAAACGGAATTACACTTTTTATAGAACAGTTTGGCGGAAATTTCAAGGGAGAACTTTCAACAGGCCCTCAATACACGCTTGAGATTTTTGAAAATGATAAATGGAGCGAGGTTAAAACAAAAGACGGTTCTCCTCTCGTTTGGAATCAGGTTGCTTACAAGTTGTCCGTAAACGAAGTAACAAATTGGAAATTAGACTTTTCTTTTGGATACAATCCTTTAAAAAAAGGAAGATACCGAGTAGGAAAAGAAATAATGGATTTTATTGAAACCGGAATTTTTGATACAAAAACTTATTATGCCGAATTTACAATAGAATAGAAAGGAAAATAAGTATGCTTAAAAGAAGAAAATTTTTAATTATATTATTTGCTGTTTTACTTATTACACTTCTTGCGGGAGTATCTTACATTTTTTTAAATCCCGGATATGAGCACATAAAAAATCCACCCGACCTTGTTATTTATGAAAATGAAAATGTAAGTTATAAGGGGTTAACCCTGCCTGTTAACTGGAATGGTTCACAATCAAGTTATCCAAGCGCAGAGGAACGTATATATTCAAAGGAAAACACTATCGTCATAAATGGGACAGACGATGTTTTATTCCATATTAAAAATCTTTCCGGGAAAATAGAAGAGATTACCTTACAAAGAAAACCTTTTTCTCAAAGCATTGATTTTAAAAAAGATTCTTTTAAAATTTTACCTGATGCACCAGGAACATACTATCTTGAGATAAGAGTAAGTTATCCACAAAAACCGATTTATCCTATAAGAAATATGGTAATCTATAGTTTTAAAGTTATAAAAGAATTTGGAGAAATAGTGGTAGAGCCTTCAAAAACGCCGTCACTTACTGCACTTTTCGGGAAAATAAAACTTCCCGAAAAAGAGTACGCTACAAGTATGCTAAGTTACGAGTACATGGTATATAGTTACGGTTTAGACCAGGTATATATTAATTTAGGTACAGGATTAACACCTCTTTCGATGGCACTCAGAGATAATTTAATTACAATGGAGGATATAATTGAAAAGTGCGACAGGGATGTTGAAAAAGGCATTATTCCCGACATTCTATATAAAGACGGCGGAAGCAGAGTATATAAATATGACGATTATACCATTGTAAAGTATAATACATTGGATGGAAATAAAGACATCTATATAGGAACACCGGACATTGATATTAATATATCTAAAAAGAAAAATCTTATGATAAACTGAAAATATAATATTTAACATTATGTTAAAACTATAAATATGGACGCAATGGGGTCTGTCCCTTTTGCGTCCATTTTGAGCAATCATACAAAAACGCAAAAGACCGAATGGTATCTTTTGCGTCCTTAACGTTTGTTCAAAGAACAAACATATCGCGTTTTATAGGGGCAGTTCACGAATTGCCCGAAAACATATCGAATTTACGCCGTAAATATATCGAGTTGTCGTATGACAACATATCACATTTGACCTTAAGGTCAAATATACATATCAAACGTTTTGTCCAGCATCTTGTCGTAGTTAAATCTTCCCTCTATCGCTTTTATTGCATTTTGTGACATTCTTTCATACATTTCTTTATCGTTCATTAAAGTATTTATTGCGTTTGCCATCTCATCACAATCAGGATAATCAACAATTATTCCGCAGTCGGTATCAGGGTTTACTATATCTGAATTTCCGCCCACATTTGTAGCAACCAAAGGAAGTTTTTTGGATAATGCTTCAAGCATAGCAAAAGACAATGCTTCTAAACAACTTGCAGAGTTAACAAAAAGGTCGCATCCTGATAAAATATTATCAGTATCTTTTCTGAAACCTAACTGCAAAATAGTATCCGAAAGCCCCTCATTTTTAATTTTTGCGGTTATTTCGTCCCACAGTTCCCCATCGCCCACTATTAAAACTTTAAACGGACGGGTTGCAATCTCTTTTAGTTTTTTCACAGAATCAACCAAGAATGGAAGACCTTTTGCAAAATGGTATCTTGCCAAAGTTACTATTAAAAATTCATCTTTAAGTGAAAGTTCTTCTCTTATTGTAGAATTTGTTTCTTCTTTATCAATAGTCATTGCATTAAAAATAACTTCAATTTTATCTTTCTTAACGCCGTTTCCTATAAGAAGTTCTTTTCCGTGATTGCATACTGAAATTATCTTATGGTTAAAAGGAGTCATAAATTTATTTGTTATCTTCCATAAAAGGTTAGTTTTTATAGTAAGATGAGATGTGAAAACAACTTTAGTTTTTTTATAAAAAAGTTTTGATAAAAGAGCGATATAATTCTCTCTTGGATATTGAGCGTGAACAACATCAATCTCATTTTCTTTTAAGTAACCTGCAAATTTTTTTGCGGCAGAAATATCAAAAGGATGCTTCATTTCAAACTGAAAGCAAGGAACATTTTCCTCTTTCATCTGATTAAGCAAAAGCCCTTCTTCATTATAAGCAAAATAACATTCGCATTTTTTATCTTTATATGCTTTAACTAAATTATATACATATTTTTCAGTTCCCGCTTTTCCGGCGTGATTTATAAGATATAAAACTTTCATTCTACCATTCCTTTCCATATTAAATATATTTTAACAAATTCATAAATATTTTTCAAGTAGTATTCACAAAACTGATTTTTTATGTTATAATTTATCCGAGGTGACATTTTATGAAAAAGACATCATTTATACTTATTTTAACACTCATTTTAAATCTTACCCTTTCAGTTGTCGGATTTTCCAAAACCGTTTATGAAGATACTGTTAATTCATATATATCAAAGGGCATTTTACGAACAAATATTAAAAAACTTACCTCTTCAGGCTGGCTTAACATTAACTATATTACAGTTGACTTAAACGAAGAGGGTGTGGGTCTTAAAATCTTATCGGATGCTGATCCTAAAGTAAAATCAACCGTTTTAGATTTTGCGAAACAGGATAAAGATGTTGTGGCTGCTATAAATGCGGACTTTTTTACCACTTACACATCTACTGCATCTTCCGAGGGAATGATGATTAAAGACGGTGTTCTTGTTACCACTCCGTCAAACGACCCTTCGTATGCAACTTTTACTTTAGATAATGAGGCGGTTGTTAACTTTTCCCATTTTACTTTTGATATAATGGTAACATCAAAAAGAACTAACGATTCAAGTAAAATATTATTTTATAACAAAAATGCTGACCCTATGTATTTAAAACTTTATGACTCTTCTTTCGGGGAAAAAACTCCGGGGTCTATGAATGACGGATATGAGGTTGTCGTTGAAGACGGTGTCGTTACCCAGGTTCTTTCCAATAAAGAAGGGGTTGAAATTCCCAAAAACGGTTATGTTCTTCATAATTCTTTAAGGCACTCTTTGTTCTTATCAGAAAACTTTTATGTGGGTGACGAAGTTGAACTTTCGTTTTCAGTATCCCCTGACATAGAAAATATAAAAGAAGCCGTAGGCGGAGGAACTATTCTTTTAAAAGACGGCGAAATAGCCGATTTTACATTATCTGATTCTTTGGCACCTATGACTGCAATAGGAACAGATAAGACAGGCAAAAAACTTATTTTATTTACTGTTGACGGAAGGCAGACATATAGCCGTGGAATGACCTTTAAAGAAATTGCAACTTTCCTAAAAGATTTAGGGTACGAAAATGCAATGAGTTTTGACGGCGGCGGTTCTACCACAATGGTCGCGTCAATGGATGGAGAAGAAATTAAAAATATCAATCTTCAATCCTCGTTCAGAAAAGTTATAAACGCGGTAGGAATTACTGCCGAGCGCAAAAATTCAGACTTTTTGGGAATGGAAATTTCCTTATCCTCCGATAAAGCATTTAAAGGAGAACCAATTGAAATATATATTGACAAAGCATACGACGAGTACGGAAACCATTATTCTGTCGATTTAAAAAATGTTAAGTTCTCGTCAGATAAAAAAGGAAAGTTTACAGGTAACATTTTCTATCCTGAAGAATCAGGGAAAGTTACTTTGTACGCATCATATAAAGGTGTAAAAAAAGGTAAAACCATTACGGTTTACGAAAAACCTGAAAAAATCAAATGTTCAGTTTCTTCTTTTGAAATTACCGATAAACCGCAGAGTGCAACTTTTTATCTTGCTGACAGCGAGGGGTATTCCACTTACCTTTCAAGCGAAAATATAGAATTTTCTTTTGAGGGCACTAAGGGATATTTTAAAGACGATTCTCTTATTTTAACAAAACTTACCGAGGGAGATATTACGGCAACATACAATGGCCTTTCCCTTACTATACCTGTTGGAAAAGAACCGTCAGAACAAAAAGAAAAAGATATATTTGAAAGAACAACCGATAAAGAGGGATTTACCTATGCGACATTCGGCATAAATAATCACGGTGATACTTTATTTTCAAACTATATAACAAAAAAGAGAAACATATTGGCAAACGGATATGATTTTTCGGCATTTAAAGTTATTCCCGAAGAGATTACCTCGCCTGTTATAAGAGTTTCAAATTACGGAAGAGAAGACACCGAACATTCTTTATTTTTAAAACTTGATAACTCCAAAGGAAGCATTGTTTCTACTAAAGGAGAACAATGGGACTGGCTCCTTAACGTATTTGAAAAAGGGGTAAGCCAGAAAAACGTGTTTATAAATATGCCTCTTGACATTTCAAAACACAAAGACAAAGAAGAACTTAAAATTTTAACTTCAATTTTAAAAGAAAATCTTAAAGATAAAAACATATTTATTATCACATACGCAGATGATAATACCTATACGGTAAGCGAAGGAATAAGATATATAACAGTATGCGATATTCCTGAGTTTTCCTATGAAGACCCTGAAGGTACTTTGGAAAAATTAAAATATGCAAAATTCACAATTGCAGATGATGAAGTATATTTTGAATTTGCTCCTATCATTGTGCTTGACTAAATATGGATTATTATATAATATATAATTAAAGTAAATAAAAAGGAAAAAATTATGAACGAAAACAAACTTGCCAAAACGGCAACTATTGTTCTTATAATCAATGTGTTATCGAGAGGTCTGGCGCTTATTGCCAACAGCCTTATAACCTCGAAAATAGGTGTAAACGATTTAAGCAGTGCTTATTCTTACGCACTTTCTTTAAGCAATATAATAACAACCATAATAGGCACAACTCTTACAACATCGGTTATACCTATTTATACTGATTTAAGAGAAAATCACACTATAAACCGAGCAAACTATTTTATAAACAACACAATTTCGTTTACTGCTCTCGTTTCGCTTTTACTTATAATTTTGGGGCAGTTTCTTGCACCCATTATATCGGGAATATCCCAAAGCGGAGATTTAAGTTTTGGAAATTTTGCAATAAGGGTTTTAATTATATCGGTTATATTTATCTCGATGTATTATATTTTCAGCAGTCTTCTGCAGGCTAACGGCAAATTTTATCTTGCGGCGGCTGTAAGTCTGCCAAGCAGTATTGTAAGCATTTTATATCTTATTACAATATCGGATAATTACGGAGCATACGGGCTTACTTTTTCAACACTTTTCGGGTTTTTTATACAGGCAGCCTTTTTAGTTCCTGCACTTAAGAAGACAGGGTTTAAATTCAGGATAAGTTTTGACTTTAAAAATGAAGATATGTTAAAAATCTTCAAAGTTGTTGCACCTGTTATTGTAGGGGTTTGTGCGTACCAGATAAATATGCTTACAAACAACTCTATTGCATTTTCATACGACTCTGAAAGATACATAGTCTTAAATAATGCTCAAAATTTAGGTATTCAGATTGTTATGACCATTGTTCTTGCAATCGCTTCGGTAGTTTATCCCAAACTTTCTTTAGATGCGGCAAAAGATGATAATAAATCTTTTGAGAACAATCTTGTAACTACACTAAACGGCATGATTCTTCTTCTTGTTCCTTTGTCCTTTGCGTTTTATATTTTCTCTTATGAAATAATGGACTTGATTTACGGATACGGAAAATTTACAGAAGAATTTTTAATACTTGGCTCAGATGTCTTTAAAATGTATTCTTTTGCATTTTTGGGGATAGGTTTTAAAGAAATTACTGACCGTGCGTTCTATGCTGTGAAGAACACTAAAACCAGCGCTTACAACGGCGTTGTAATAATGGTTTCAAATATTTTACTTAGTATAATCTTAGTAAAATATATGGGGGTTTCGGGAATTGCAGTCGCCTACTCTATCGCATCAATAATTGGCGGACTTAATATTCTTATTCTGTTTAAAGTAAAAACAAAAAAACTTTCCATAAAGCCTCTTATTATAGCATTTATAAAATCGCTTGTTTCGTGTGCAATAATGGCACTTGCGGTTAATTTTATCAAAAATATCGGCTTTGGGGAAGGTAAAATAAATTTAATTTTAAAACTTGGAGCATCGGGAATATGCGGTGTAATCGTTTATGCTCTTTCGCTTCTCGTTTTAAGAACAAAAGAAATAACCAATTTTTTAAAGAGAGGTAATTAATTATGCTTATTGACCAAAAAGGAAAATTATTCGGAAAAATCAACATTATTGGCCTTGCGATAATCGTTGTTATTGTT
Organism: Clostridia bacterium; assembly: GCA_045654005.1. Taxonomy (GTDB): domain Bacteria; phylum Bacillota; class Clostridia; order UMGS1840; family HGM11507; genus SIG450. The sequence goes on along the minus strand of JAZOMN010000067.1, from coordinate 13,681 downwards.
GCGGTTATCGGAATTTTAGGATTTAAATTTTTAGCACCGACACAAAGCGGAGGAGATGCTCAGGGTATTTGCGAAGTTAAATATTATATCGAAGAAGTATCCGATTTCGTCTCAGAAAAAGTAGATGTTGGTGACAAACTTATGGACGAAGCAAAAAATGTCAGCCTTGGTGTTATCACAAATGTAGAACTTTTTGATGCAGTATCTTACGGAACTGACGCAGAGGGCAAATGGGTTAAATCGTCTAAACCTGACTACAAATCAATGATAATAACAAGTGAAGTAAATGCAACTAAATTTGACCACGGTATGATTGTAGGCGCATCAAAATATTATGTTGGCCATACTTTTGTTTTACTCGCAGGAGAAGCAAAGTTATATCTAAGAGTTTACGATATAAATTTTAAATAGGAGATATTATGTTTAAAGAAAGTATTATAGGCAAACTTTTTTATGCCTTTATATCACTACTTGGTACATTTAAATACAGTTTTATTTATACTTTCCTTTCTTCTTTTAAAAATAAATTTCGTGATATATTTTATGGGAGCGTTATTTATAAATTCTTCTATCATGAAGATAAAATTCAGTATATGTGCGAAAAATCATCTGTTTTTAAATTCATTGATAAGATTATAATTTCAGTAATTTCTTTTGCATCTGATGTATATAAAAGTTTAAGAAAGATTAATAGAGGCAGTATAAATAACTCAATTTATAATTTTTTAAATAGAAATTCATATTTAAGATTTCAGAATATTCTTGCAGTTTTAATTGTAATTATGGTTTGTGTTCCGGGGCATAAATGGAATAACTTGTATGGGCTCCTTATTGCCATGTTTGTTTTATTCCTTTATTTTGTTACACTTATGTCAGGAAAAAACTTTTCTTTAAGAATTGCAAAATTTGACTTTATAATGATTATATTTATGATAGCATCCCTTGTTGCTGTCATTATATCAAATGCAGTGGGCGACAGTATAAGAATATTTATGTTCTTTTTTACCTCATTTATATTTATGTTTGTTATCTGGGGAAGCATCAAAAAAGAGGAAGACTTAAATAAATTTGTTGGAATTATTTCAATCGGCCTTATACTTACATCACTTTACTGTATATATCAGGGTATTATGGGTGTTGAAATTGATGTAAGGCTTACCGACCTTAGCGCAAATCAGGGAATGCCAGGGCGTGCATATTCAACATTTGAAAATCCTAACAACTATGCAGAATATCTTGTTATGTTTATGCCTTTTATGGCAGCATTTGCCTTAAATCAGAAAGACAAAAAGAAAAAGTTTATCTGGCTTTTCCTTCTACTTGTTCCTTTCATGGCACTTTTATATACCTATTCGCGTTCTTGCTGGGTATCTTTTGCAATATCTGTAGCAGTATTTATAGCGTTTTATAACTATAAACTTATTCCGCTTATTGCACTTTTAGGATTTTTAGCAATACCGTTTTTGCCTGAATCAATCCTTAACAGGATTCTTACTATAGGAAGTATGAAAGATACTTCAAATCAGTACAGAATTCTTATCTGGGAAGGCGCATTAAAAATGCTTAAAAATAATTTTATAACAGGTATAGGACTTGGTCCTGAAGCCTATTCCCTGCTCTACCCGAGTTTTGCACACGCAAGTGCAGTTTTAGCACCGCATTCACATATGCTATTTATGGAAGTCTTGGTTGAAATGGGGCTATTAGGCTTTGTATCACTTATGGTTTTCTGGGTAATTACCTTAAAAAGACTTATAACTGTTAAAATAAGACACGCTCTGTCTTGCGACCAGAAAAATTATGTATGCGCATCTTTAGCATCATTTACGGGAATTATTTTTGTAAGCGGTGTTGAATATATATGGTTCTATCCAAGAACAATGTTTATGTTCTTTATTATGATAGGTATTATTTTAGCAACGCTTAATATATCAAGAAAGGTTAAAAACAAATGAAAATTCTTCACATGATAAGCGGTGGAGACAGTGGAGGTGCAAAAACTCATGTTTTTGCACTTTTAGATGCATTAAAAAAATATGCAGATGTGAAAATCATCTGTCTTACACCGGGCGTTTTCTATCAGGAAATATTAAAGAAAGATATTGATACTGTTTTAATCGAGCAAAAAAACAGGGGCGATTTATCTATTATTTCAAAAATTGCCGATATAATTGAAAAAGAGGGTTTTGATGTTCTTCACATTCACGGTGCAAGGGCTAATTTCGTATCCTCTTTACTTAAAAGGAAAATTAAAATCCCTGTAGTTTCAACCGTTCACAGTGACTATAAACTTGATTTTACTGAAGGTTTTTATAAAAAATATGTGTTTACTCTTTTAAATCAGATAGCCTTAAAAGATATGGACTACTATATCGGTGTATCAAATAACTTTAAGAATATGCTTATTGAAAGAGGCTTTAAACCAAATAAAATCTTTACCGTTTATAACGGTATGGACTTTACAAAACCTCATTCGTTTATATCAAAAGAAGAATTTTTAGAAAAATATAATATTCCTTACGAAGAAAACACAACTTATGTGGGAATTATAGGCAGATTTGATTTGGTTAAAGGCCATAAAATCTTTATAGAGGGTGCTAAATATGCACTGGAAAAAAACAGCAATTTAAGATTTTTACTCGCAGGTGAAGGTCCGCTTCTTTTAGACCTTAAAAAACAGGCAGAAGAATACGGAATTTCAGACAGAGTTCATTTTGTAGGCTTTCTTAATAACATTTATGATTTTATCAACGCTATTGATATAAATACACTTACCTCGCTAAGCGAAAGTTTTCCTTATGTACTTTTAGAGGGTGCGAAACTTAAAAAACCGACAATAAGTTCAGATGTCGGGGGTATTTCCGACCTTATAGAAAGCGGAGAAAACGGATTTTTATTTGAAAATGAAAATAGTGTGGATTTTGCCAGCAAAGTGTTACAACTTGCAGAAAGCAAAGTTCTTAGGTTAAAATTTGGGGAAAACTTATATAGTAAGGCAACAACCAAGTTCTCAAATGATAATCTTGCGAAATCTCATATAAAAATATACGAAAGAATTTTAAAAGACTTTTATGATAAGAAAAAATATGACATTGTTATGTCAGGATATTACGGATTTAATAACAGTGGTGACGATGCACTTCTTACTGCCATTATAGATAATTTAAGAAAGTATAAAGAAGATGTAAGAATTCTTACCTTGTCAAAAAATCCTAAACAAACTACAAGGCTATTTAAAGTTGATGCCGTAAACAGATTTAACCCAATAACAATATATAAAAGTCTTAAAAAATCAAAACTGTTTTTAAACGGCGGAGGAACTTTGATTCACGATGCAACAAGCAGTCATTCCCTTTATTATTACCTGTATCTTATGAATCTTGCAAAAAAACTTAAACTTAAACTTGTAGTTTATGCAAACGGTATAGGTCCTTTTAAAGAAAAGAATGAAAAAATATCTGCTCTTGTTACAAAAAAAGCAGACCTTATAACTTTAAGAGACGAACTATCGGAAAAAGAATTAAGAAGAATAGGGGTTAATAACGAAGAAGTGTTTGTTACTGCCGACCCTGCAATAACTCTTAATGCGTGTTGTGATGAAGAAACTATAAAACTTATGGAAGAACACAATATTAAAGAAGACGGAAAATATATGGCAGTATCAGTAAGAGGATGGAATAAAAATGACAAACTCTTTGAAGCAAAAATTGCTAAAATCTGTGACTATGTTTACGAAAAGTATAATATAGAAACAATATTTATTACAATGCGACCAAGTGAAGATTTGGCAATTTCACAAAATATTTTAGAGAGAATGTCCCATAAAGGTTATATTATAAAAACTGAACAATCAGCCGAAAAACTTATGGGAATAATCTCAAAATGCGAACTTGTTATAGGTATGCGTCTTCACTCTTTGATATATGCGACTACAATGTGTGTTCCTCTTATCGGTATTATCTATGACCCTAAAATAAAGGGATTTTTAGACTATATCAAACAGGATATGTTAACCGAAGCAGAAAATATCGACTCTATATATATAAGAGAAATGATAGAGAAAATTTTAAATAATAAGGACGAAATAAAGCAAAATCTTGTTACCTATAAAGAAGAACTTTCAAAAAAAGCATTATCAAATGCCGAAATGACTATAAATCTTTTGGAACAAAGTTAGGAACTTTTTTCAATCAATATGTAGGGAAGGGATTTATCCCTTCCGTAACGGAACGCATAAATGCGTTCCCTACAATAACTAAAAAGGTGAAATCATATAATGATTTCACCTTTTTGAATTCTGCATTCTGCACTTTGCATTTAATTACAGTCTTCTCCCATAATTTTCTATTACATATTTTTTAAATAAATCAAAAGTATCATTTTCAATCGAAGCTCTTATATCTTCCATAAGTTTATTATAAAATCTTAAATTATGAGTAACGCTTAACTTAAGAGCAAGTGCCTCTTTTGCTTTGAATAAATGCCTTATATATGCTTTGGAATAGTTTCTACAGGTTTCGCAATCGCAGTTTTCATCAATCGGGCTATCGTCAAGTTCATATTTTGCGTTCATAAGATTTATAATCCCTTTTGATGTGAATAAATGGCTGTGCCTTGCATTTCTAGACGGCATAACACAGTCAAAGAAATCTACCCCTCTGCTCACCGCTTCAATAATGTTAACAGGTGTACCAACTCCCATAAGGTATCTCGGTTTATCAATCGGCATATACGGCTCAACATTTTCAATTATGTGATACATTTCTTCACTCGTCTCGCCCACAGCAAGTCCGCCTATTGCAAACCCCTCGCAGTCTATTTCTCTTATCTCTTTCATATGCTCAATTCTTAAGTCTGCATAGGTAGAGCCTTGGTTTATACCAAAAAGCATCTGTTTTTTATTTATAGTATCATCAAGTGAATTTAATCTGTCCATCTCTTCACGGCAGATTTTAAGCCATCTTGTAGTACGGTCAATCGAATTTTTAACATATTTATAAGGAGACGGATTTTCAATACACTCGTCAAAAGCCATTGCAATAGTAGATGCCAAGTTGGATTGAATTTGCATACTTTCTTTTGGACCCATAAAGATTTTTTTACCGTCAATATGGGAATTAAAATAAACGCCTTCTTCTTTTATTTTTCGAAGTTTTGCTAAAGAAAAAACCTGAAAGCCTCCACTGTCAGTAAGAATAGGTTTATCCCAGTTCATAAATTTGTGAAGTCCGCCGAGTTTTTTAACCACTTCATCACCCGGTCTTACATGCAGATGATAAGTGTTTGAAAGTTGCACCTGTGTTCCTATATTTTTTAAATCAAGAGTAGAAACACCGCCCTTAATTGCGGCACAAGTCCCTACATTCATAAACACAGGAGTTTTAATAACCCCATGCGGTGTATGGAATTCTCCAAGTCTTGCTTTATTGTTAGTTTTTATAAGTTTAAACATAATCTATTATCCTTTTTAATGTAAATTGGTCGGCAAAGCCGACACCTTACCTCTTCACTCTTCACTATTACCTCTTCACTTGTTTATTCAATGATTTTATCATTGAATAAACATTGCATCGCCGAAACTAAAAAATCTGTATCTTTCATTTACCGCTTCATTATACGCTTTAAATATCTTCTCTTTGTCCGAAAGTGCGCTTACAAGCATAATTAAAGTCGATTCAGGCAGATGAAAATTAGTAATAAGTTTATCTACAACCTTGAATTTATATCCTGGATATATAAATATTTCAGTATCCGATTCTGTCGGCTCTAAATGTCCCGACTCATCTGCAACCGATTCTAAAACTCTTACCGATGTAGTACCGACTGCAATAACCTTATTGCCTCTTTCTTTAGTTTCGTTTATTAAATCACAGGTTTTTTTATCTATAAAAAAATGTTCGCTGTGCATCTTATGTTCTTTTATGTTATCACATTTAACCGGTCTGAATGTGCCAAGACCCACATGCAAAGTTACAAAAGCAAGATTGACACCAAGTGCTTTTATTTCCTCTAAAAGTTCATTTGTAAAATGAAGTCCTGCAGTAGGTGCTGCCGCCGAACCTTCAAATTTTGAATAAACAGTCTGATACCTTTCCTTATCGTCAAGTTTTTCTTTTATATAAGGAGGTAGGGGCATCTGCCCTAACTTATCCAAAATATCCTCAAAAACTCCGTTAAAAGAAAATTCAACTATTCTGTTGCCATCTTGTTTAACCTTAATTACCTTAGCAAATAAAAGGCCCTCTCCAAACTCGAATTCTGCACCCTCTCTTGCCTTTTTGCCGGGTTTTAATATAACTTCCCATTTTGTAAGGTCAATTCTTTTTAAAAGCAAAAATTCTATTTTAGAGCCTGTACCCTTTTTTATGCCGTAAAGCCTTGCAGGAATAACCCTTGTGTTATTCATTACAAGTAAATCCCCTGGATTTAAATATTCTTTTATATCCTTAAAAGTTCTGTGTGTGATATCCCCTGACTCTTTATTTAAAATAAGAAGTCTGGAACTTGCCCTGTCCTTAAGTGGAGTTTGTGCAATAAGTTCCTCAGGTAAATCATAATAAAAATCGCTTAAAGTAAAATCTGCCAAAATTATTCTCCCTCTATTTCAACACCCTGATAGTAATGTTTTAATATTTTTATATAGTCCCAACCCTCTTTTGCATATTCCATTGCTCCGTGCTGGGAAAATCCTACATGATGCCCGTACCCTTTTCCGTAAATAATATTTCCCGCTTTTTTTGTAAGAGTTGAAATGTTTTTATTTCCGTTTATAACACTGACCTCATCCGTTATTTCCTTAACCCCGTCTTTAGTAAGTATTTTTGATACTGTAACAGTTTCAGTTCCTTTTTTAGTCTTCGCAAATTTTGTTATATTTTCAGACGGAATGGTAAAATTCTGGCTCTTTAAAGATAAAATTGTCCTTGCCTTTTCCCTTAAAAATTTCTGTTCGCCCTTTGTTCCTGAAATTAAAAGTTCAGTAACAAGTCCGTAATCGGATGTTTTAGTAATTTTAACATTTGTTACCTCGCCGATATTATAACCATTATTTTTCATTTTTTCAGTAAGGTTATCATAATCTATTGTTACTTCCCATGTATAGTCTGTGCAATATTTATCGTCTGCAGATTTTAAATAAGGATAAGGGTTTCCCCACACATCTTCTACATTTGCAGTAACTCCGCCTGAATGAGCAAAATATACTGCGCTTATCGGTTTCCCATTATATGTTAAAATCATATTTTCAGTCTCATCAACTGCCCTGTTTGATTGTTCTCTTTCCCATTTAGTACCGATATACATCTGGCAATGAGTAGTACCACAAAGAGAAAATCCGTCATTTTTATGCCTTCCTATATTTTCTTCATAGTATGTTCTTGCACATACCGCCTGTGCTTTTTGTGCTTCAAGCGGTGCTGATGCACCGATTTCTGCAGGTACAACAGAGTAAAGATAATGCTGCATTGTAAGATTGCTTATAAGATTAAAAGAGTTCCCAACTCTTATAAATTCTATTATATCCCTGTACGTATCCTGATTTCCAAAATCCATAAGCCCATTATCTGATGCACTTATCCCAAGTTTTATACTTTCGCTTTGAGAAAATATAAAAATCGCTTTTCCGCTTTTATCAGAAACTTTAATTAAATTTGCATCAGGCGAAATTACATAGGAAGTTTCATTATAAAGTTTTGCATTCTCTAAACATACATTTGCCTCGTCTATAGTGTTCAACCCGTGATAAACAGCGTAAATTACATTATCTTTTATAAAAGGTATCATATTTTCTCTTTGTGCACAGTATGAAAGAGCCGTATCAAAATTCTCAAAATATGACTGTTCAGCTACAAGATAAGAAGAATAAGAACTTACCGTTATACTCTTTGTGCTAAAAGTTGCAAATTGAGTTATTCCCTCACCTACAAAAGAAAAATCAAAACTTCCTGTAGTTGAAGAAACTGACGGAGAAGATACTGCACTGCTTGCGTATTTAATTCCAATCCTTGCCCTTTCTGACACATCATAGTCAGCACTGACACTAAAGGTAAGAGCAAAGAATAAACTTATTATTAAAAATATAAAAAATGACTTTTTCATATTAAATATTCCTTTATTTTTAAATTTTCGTCTTCTTTTATCATACCAAATTATCCCCATTATGTCAACTTGAAAGAAATTCCCGCATCTATTTTCTCGAAAATAACTATAAAAAAAGACCCGACTGATGTCGGGTCCGTAAAATTTTTTATTTTATCCTTTAACAGCACCAAGTGTTAAACCTTTTACAAAGTATTTTTGTATGAAAGGATAGATTAGTAAGAATGGCAATACTGATACGAAGATTGTCGCATTCTTAAGTGCTTCAGGTGTAAATCTACTTTCTTCAAGGTCGTTCGCGTTCTGACCTGTCATATTAATTAACATATCTCTTAAAATAACCTGTAGAGGATATTTTTCAGCAGTTGTTAAGTAAATAGATGGTGTAAGGAAGCTGTTCCACTGACCTCTTATATAGAAAAGAGAAATAGATGCGATAGCAGGTTTTGCAAGAGGAACAAAGATTGTAGTTAAAATCTTAAATTCATTTGCACCGTCAACAACTGCAGCTTCGTAAACTTCATTTGGTATTGTTTCAAAGAAACTTCTCATAACGATAAGGTCATAAGTTGCAATTAAAGCAGGAATAACAAGTGACCACATTGTATCTAACAAACCAAGTTCTTTAACAAGAAGGAATGAAGGAATCATACCACCTGAGAAGAACATTGTGATTGTAACCATAATCATAAGAGGTTTTCTGAATACGAAATTTCTTCTTGATAAAGGATACGCGAAAAGAATTGTCATAAGCACACTACAGAAAGTACCAACACCTGTATAAACAAGGGTGTTAAGGTATGCTCTTGGAATTTTCGGTGTATCAAGAATTTCAAAATAAGCATCAAAGTTAAATCCAACCGGCCAGAATGTTACTGCACCCTGGTTGATTGCTGCGGTAGAACTTAGTGAAATACAAAGTACGTACCAAACTGGATAAAGTGTTATAAATATAAGAAGAATCATTATAAACGCGTTTATATAGTCAAAAAGAGTCCATCTGTCAAGTCTGTTCTTCTTGTTATGAAATTCTTTTTCTTCTGCGTTCTTTTTAGTAAATATACTCACTGTTTCTACCTCCTATTACCATAAACTTGTTTCGTTAACTTTCTTGCTAAGTGTGTTAGAACAAATAACGAAGAATAACGCAACTATTGATTGGAATAAACTTACTGCAGTTGAATAACTGTAGTTAGTTTCCAAAATACCTTTTCTGTAAACGAATGTTCCGAATATATCGGCAACTTCATAAGTAGCAGCATTGTATAGTAACAATACCTGTTCATAACCAATGTTGATAATAGCACCTGATCTCATGATAAACATAAGAACAACAGTTGGTAAAATAGAAGGAATTGATACATGCCAGATTTGTTTCATTCTTGAACAACCGTCAATTCTTGCTGCTTCGTAAAGTTGAGGGTCAACACCGCCGAGTGCAGCAATGTAGATAACCGCACCTGAACCAAATCCGTGCCATATACTTATTAAAATATAAATGGTTCTGAACCATTCAGGTTTAATCATAAAGTAAATCGATTCTCCGCCAAGAGCAACAATAAGTTTGTTAATAATACCTGAACTTGGAGATAACATATCGATAGCCATTGAACATACAACAACCATTGATAATAGTGATGGTAAATATGTAATAGTTTGTGTAAGTTTTTTAAATTTAATATTCTTTATCTCATTTAAGAACAATGCAAATATAATCGGCATAGGGAATGAGAATAAAAGAGTGTAACATCCAAGTGCAAAAGTATTTCTAAGTAGCGGCCAGAAGTCCCCTGACGAGAAGAACATCTGGAAGTTATAGTACCATGGATCTTCCCATGGGCTTCCGAAGATACCTAAGAATATACCGTAATCTTTAAATGCAATTGACACCCCGTACATTGGTCCGTATCTGAAGATAATGTAGAAAATGAAACCGGGCAAAGCCAATAATATAAGCTGCCAATCGTCAAGAATTCTTCTTGCAAAGCTTTTCTTCTTCATGACAACAGTTGTAGAAGTTTTTGCCATTTTTTTGTCCCCCTTATTTTAGTCGACTGAAAAATCGTTTTATTTTGATGATATCATTATAATTAAAAACATTCCACTTGTAAACAAAATATTTTCATTGATACACAAAAAAATCTTCATTTGATAAAAAAACCGTTCAAAACCCCTTTGCTTATGGTTTTTTCGACATTGTGGATTTTTTTAAATCTGTGGATATTTTTTATTATTTTTTTCAATTTTTTAGCCGTTTTTAATAAATTCTACTTTTAATATATCACAACGCAAACAAAAAGTCAAATATTATTATTAAATTATAGTACAATAATACTTTCGTATTTTTGCAGTAATTTCTGGAATATAAAATGAAAAATTTCGTTAAAAAGACTTGGAAATATTACCACGCTTTATCATCCATAGTATTAAATACTTTGTCCATATACTCTATGCTTTTTTCAACAAGTATTTTAACAATCTTTTCCCCTTTTTCTTTAGTGCCAAGTGACGGTTTACCCCAAACGCCCGTATCACTTAATTTAACAAGCGAAACATAGTTCAAAAAGTCTCTCGGATATGGAGGAATAAAGTCTGCATCCTTGATTTTTTCCTTTTTAACACATTCTTCTTTTAAATAAAGCATTAAAGAAGTTTCATATTCACAGGCATGAAGATTGTCAGAACATTCTAAAACTTCAAGCATTTCCTTAGTTCCAAAGAACTGAAGAAAATCTATTTTGGCAACTTTAAGCCCGTCATACATTGCATTAAGTTCTCTGATAGCAGGTGTTGCAACAAATATCCCCCCATGCCCAAGTACAACGGCTACTTTTGTAAATCCCTGGTCTTTTAAACAAAGAACTATATCCTGGATAACTTTATAAAAAGTATCAGGTTTCATCCACACGCTGCCTTTTTTCCCTTTATGTTCATAGCAGGTACTTATAGGCAAGGTAGGAAGAAGATATGCTCCCGTTTTTTCGGCAATTAGTTTTGATATTTCGGTTGCAACCGTATAATCGGTACACATCGGAAGATGCGGACCGTGCTGTTCAGTTGAACCTATAGGAAGTATAGCAAGTTGAGATGCCGCGTTTACTATATCATCTGCGGTTTTTGTAAAATCAAGCATAATTAAATCTCCTTTTTCTTTTTTAATTTATTATATTTTATTATAAAACCAATAAACAATTCAGATGGTGCTAATTTTAGTGATATACTCGCTCACGCTCGTGCGATATATTTTCATCATACTCAAATGCGATATAACTCTGTTTTACTCCGTTGCGATATAATATAAATTCCTTTCTCGTTACCGCAAGGCAACATATCGCATCAAAGATATATCGCGTACGAAGTACATATCGCAAATTCCGTCAGGAATTTATATCGCTGATTTCAAGCTCGGCTTGAAATCATTATATAATACTTTTTTTAATCTTACAATAACTTATTGCAATTTCAACAAGAAAAGCTTTAAAAAAACTATTTTTTTATCTATTTTAAAAATTGACTTTTCTCTTATGTTGTAATACAATATAATTGAGAAAGAAGGGGATTTAAATGGAAATTGCACAAATTTTTGCAGTTTTAATCTTTATTTTCATGTTCCTTGCCATTGTTACAGATAAGATTGAAAGGCATATTGTTACATTAGCCTGCGGTTTACTTATGCTGGTTCTGGTATTCGGAATATGTATGGGAAGTTTAACTGCAATATGGGACACACTTAATTTAAAAAGTTTTTTAACTTCTCATTTCTGGTACTCAAATGGTGAAAGTGCCGGAGTAACATCGGGAATAAACTGGGAAACAATAGTGTTTATTGCCGGTATGATGGTTATGGTAGAGGGAATGGGAGAATCAGGATTTTTCCGTTGGCTGTGTTTAGGCCTTGCTAAAATCGTAAAATACAAAACCTTACCTTTATTTATAACATTTATGATAATGTCAACTGTTCTTGCAATGTTTATTGACAGTATCACAGTTATTTTATTCTTAGCATCAGCAACTCTGGAACTTGCTAAAATATTAAAATTCAAACCTGCTCCGCTTATTATTGCAGAAATATTCTGCGCAAATCTTGGCGGAAGTGCAACAATGTGTGGTGACCCTCCGAATATTATTATCGGAACATCTTTGGGTTACAGTTTCTTTGATTTTATTGTAAATACAGGGCTTATCGTATTGATATGCGTACCTTTTATTATTTTATATTTCTGCCTTGTGTTTAAAAAAGATATGAAAAATAAGGCAAATGATACAAATTCTGAAAAATTAAACGCAAAAGATGCTATAAAGAACAAAAAAGATTTCACAATAAGCGTAATTATATTCTTAACAGCAGTTGTTATGCTTGTAACACATTCTATGACAGGACTTACAGTTTCATCAATCGGTGTTTTTGTTACTATTGCCACATTAGTTTTTGCGGGTAAGAATACAAAAATTATTTTAAAGAAAGTTGATTATAAAACTTTACTTTTCTTCATAGGATTATTTATAGTAGTAGGTGGTTTAGAGCAGACTCACATATTGGAACTTATAGCAGAATATATAGCCGTTTTGAGCGGAAACAGCAAATATCTTCTTATTATAATTATTATATGGGTTTCAGGTATAGCAAGTGCATTTGTTGATAATATACCGTTTGCAGCAACAATGATTCCTGTTATACGCACACTTTCAATATCATCGGGTATTCATTTAGATACACTTGCATGGTCACTTTCTATGGGTACAGATATCGGTGGATGTGCAACACCAATCGGTGCTTCTGCAAATGTTGTCGGCATATCGGCTGCAGCGCAGGAAGGTCACTTGATTGGCTGGGGTAAATTCTGCAAATACTCAGTACCTGCTACAGTAATTGTACTTGTTATATCAACAGTATTTATTTGTATAAGATATATATAAAAAGGAGTTTAATTTATGAGTAAACAACTTATAATTTCAATAGGCAGAGAATTCGGAAGCGCGGGGCATGCTATTGCGGAGGAACTTTCAAAAAGATTTAATATTCCGCTTTTTGATCATAATTTACTTGACAGTATGGCAGAAGAATTCGGGATTGACGAACACGAATTTCACAAATTTGATGAAAAACCAAGATTTTCTTTATTTACAAGAAGGCATAACGGTCACTCGACATCTATGGCTGAACATTTAGTAAGAATGCAGTTTAAATTCTTACAAGGAAAAGCCGATAACGGCGAATCGTTTGTTATCGTTGGAAGATGCGCAGAACATCATCTTTCACATAATAAAAATATGGTAACAATTTTCGTTTTGGGTAACACCGAAGAAAAAGTTAAAAGAATTATGGAAATATATAACTTAAACGAAAAAGATGCCGAAGCCCTAAGAAAGAAAAAAGACTTTTTAAGAAAATCCTATCACAACAACCATTGTAAAGGTAAATGGGGCGACTCAAGAAACTATCATCTTTGTATTAACTCAAGTGTGTTAGGACTTAAAAAAACTATTGACTTTTTAGAAAGTTACATAAAAGAAAGAATGGAACTTAATTAATAAAAACGCTCAATCGGGTTACCGATTGTCCGTTTTTAATTTATTATAATCA
>JAZOMN010000066.1:0-4474 GCA_045654005.1 Clostridia bacterium | reverse complement strand
AACACTTTTTTACTATTTTTTATAATTTACATAAATTTAACATTTTATTATTTATTTTTTTTATAAAGAGTGTTATGATATTATTATAGCATATATAATATTATATGAAAATTTTTTTAAGGCGGTAATTTATATGAATTTTTTAAGGCGTATTTTTTATAATATGTATGGCATGGATAAACTGGGTTATTTTACTATAATAACTTCCATTATTTTAAATCTTTCGGGCAGTTTATTTAAAATAAGATTATTTATTCTGTTAGGCGAGGTTGTATTTTTGTACTCTGCTTTCAGATTTATTTCTTATAACAAAGCCCAAAGATACAGAGAAAATGAGAAATTTTTAAAAATAACAAGCGATTTAAAAAGAAAAACAAACCAATCGAAAGCAAGGCATCTTGATAAAAAGAATAATTATTTCAAATGCCCCAAATGCAAAACTTACCTTTCTGTACCAAAAGGGGTAGGCAAAGTGTGTATTGTTTGCAGAAAATGCAACCATCAGTTTATTAGCCATAGCAAATAGTATCCGAACTCGCTTTAAGATATAAAATTCTCCTTACTCATCGTTGTCGGGCTTGAAATATTTTAATATTCCTTCACCCTTTCGCCTTGATTAAGAAAAATTTTATAACTTAAAGTCCCCCATTTATCTATAATATTTTTTGATAAAAAATGTTTTAAAAAATGCAGGCAATATGCGATATTGTCAAGGCTTTTTAGAACATTTGGCACTAAAAATATATAGAGAAACGAGTTTGTATACTATTTGTTATGGCTAAAAGTCAAAGTAGGATTGAAATTTTAACTACTTTATGGTATGCTTATAAAAAGGAGTGAGTACTTTATGAAAACTAAAATTGCTCTTATCCCAGCGTATAAACCTGATGCGAAACTTATAGACCTGCTCGTGTCATTAAAGGGAACGGATATTATTCCTGTTGTAATTAATGACGGCAGCGGTGACGAATTTAATGAAATTTTTAACAAAGCAAAGAAATATTGCCATGTTCTTTCCCATAAAGTTAACTGTGGAAAAGGAAGAGCAATAAAAACAGGGCTTTCCTTCATTAAAGATACTTTTATTAAAAATTACATAGTTGTTACCTTAGACGCTGACGGTCAGCATACCATAAAAGATGCGGGGAGCGTTATAAAAATATGCGAAGAAAATCCAAAATCGCTTGTGCTTGGAAGCCGTTTTTTTGATAAAAGCACTCCCTTAAGAAGCAGATTTGGCAACAGCCTTACAAGGCTTGTTTATAAACTTTCTACAGGCATTTCGGTTTACGATACGCAAACAGGTCTTCGTGCATTCTCAGACGAAATTATTGACAAACTTACTTGTATTAAAGGCGAAAGATACGAATATGAAATGAATGTTTTGCTTGAATGCAAACATTTAAAAGTTAAAATAATAGAAACAAAAATCGAAACAATATATATTGACAATAATTCCTCATCTCATTTTGATGCGGTTAAAGACTCAATAAGAATATATAAAAATATATTGAAATTTTCCGCTTCGTCAATTTTTTCATCTTTGATTGACTATGGTTTATACAGTTTGTTTTTAGTTATATTCGGTCTTTTGAAAATTACTAATCCGGTTACTTTTGCGAATGTGGGAGCAAGATGTATAAGTTCTATTGTTAATTTTAATATTAACAGAAAGTATGTTTTTAAAGCCAAAAAGAATGTTTTAAAATCACTTCTTGAGTATTATAGTTTAGTTCTTGTTATACTTATCGGTAATACTCTTATGCTGAATTTCTTTATTTATAAACTTTCTTTAAATGCTTTTTTAGCAAAAATCATTACTGAAATTATATTTTTTATTATAAGTTTTATTATGCAAAATTATGTGGTGTTTAAAAATGAAATTGATGTTTGAGTTATTTATAAGTTTTTTTAAAATAGGTATTATGACATTCGGAGGCGGTATGGCAATGCTTCCAATTTTAGAAAAAGAGGTTGTTGATAAAAAGGGCTGGGCAACAAGAGAAGAACTTCTTGACTATTATGCAGTAAGCCAATGTACTCCCGGAATAATCGCAGTAAATGTGGCAACCTTTATCGGTCATAAATTAAAAGGGATAACAGGCGGAATTATTGCAACATTAGGTGTTATCTGCCCCTCTGTTATAATTATTTTAATTATAGCAACATTTCTTAAAACTTTTTCTTCATTGGTTACTATTCAAAAAGCATTTAACGGAATAAGAGTAGCAGTATGCGCTCTTGTTATTTCTTCTGTTATCGGCCTTTGCAAAAAAGGAATTAAAGACTTTTTGGGTGTTATACTTGCAATTTTAACTTTTGGAATAATTGTTGCATTTAATCTTTCTCCTATATATATAGTTGTTTGTGCCGTAATTATCGGTATATCCTGCAACTTAATTAAGGAGGTTAAAAAATGATTTACTTAACTCTTTTTTATGAATTTTTTAAAGCAGGTCTTTTCGCTGTGGGTGGAGGTCTTGCAACACTGCCTTTTTTATATAATATGGCAGATAATTACCCCTGGTTTGACCATGCGGCACTTACCGATATGATTGCAATTTCTGAATCTACACCCGGCCCCATCGGTGTTAATATGGCAACATACGCAGGATTTAACGCCACAGGAATTCTCGGTGGAATTGTTGCGACTATAGGCTTAGTTTTACCGTCACTTATAATAATTCTTATTATTTCAGCATTTTTAAATAAGTTTAAAAATAATAAATTTGTAGAATATTCTTTTTACGGAATAAGACCTGCCGTATGCGGACTTATATCCGCTGCAGTTTTTGATATTATTTCAGTTACTATGCTTGACTTAAATTTTTCAGGAAGTCTTTTAAATCTATTTAAAATAAAGGAAATTATTTTGTTTATAGTTTTATTTATCTTAATAAGAAAAATAAAAGTCCATCCGATTTTCTTTATTTTAGCATCAGGAATTATCGGTATCATTTTATTATAACAAAAAAGGAGATGTTTAAACATCTCCTTTTTCTATAAGTTCAGTCATATATTTTGTCTTTTCTTCAAGCAAGGTTTTGGAATTTGCTTCAACTACAAGTCTTAAATAAGGTTCAGTGTTTGACATTCTTATATTAAACCACCAATCGTCAAAGTCAAATCTTATACCATCAAAATCATAGAATTTAATATGTTTTTCTTTTAAGAATTTATCTTTTATTTTTCTTAAAATTTCTTCCTTGTTTTCTATTTTAAAATTAAGTTCGCCCGAAGAATTCCAACTTGCAAACTCGTCAATAAAATCTGCTAAATTGATATGATCCCTTTTCCATTCGGCAACAGTATTTAAAACATAAATTGCAGTTAAAAATCCGCTGTCACAATTTCCGAACTCTTTAAAATAATAATGACCTGCAAGTTCACCACCGAATATGGCTCCTGTCTCTTTTAACTTGCTTTTTGCAAAAACATGCCCTACTTTCCAGATTATAGGCTCTCCGCCTAAAAGTTTAATATAATCACTGCAGGATTTTGAAGAACGGATGTCGCATACAACTTTTTCGTCCTCATTATTTAAAAGTGCATACGCAAGTACATTTATAATCAAATCGGGAGAAACAAATCTTCCCTTATTGTCAATAAACATAACCCTGTCCGCATCGCCGTCAAATATAATCCCGATGTCAGACTTATTTTTTATAACCTCGGAAACAATCATTCTTCGTGCTTCCTCTTCAAGAGGGTTAGGTGCATGGCAGGTAAATTCGCCGTCTGGCTCGTCTAATATAAAATGTGTATTTTTCGGGAATATTCCCCTTGCAATAAGACCTGCTGAACCTGAGGAACAGTCAACCGAGATATTTAAATTAGAAACTTTTTTAAGTTTCTTTTTCATAAAGGAAATATATTCGTCTTTTATATCTTTTAAAACTTCATTTCCTTTGTTTTCACTTATTTTAATTTCTTCATTTTCGACAAGTTCTTTTAGTTTTAAAAGACCGCCCTCCTGACCGACAGGAACGGCATCAGGCCCTGAAATTTTAAACCCGTTATATTCTTTGGGGTTATGGGACGCCGTTATCATAACAGTTGTTTTATAGCCTTTGTTTTTTGCTATATAATAACTCATAGGTGTAGTGGTCTTGCCAAAATTATGAACACAAGCCCCTGAATCAATAATCCCTTGTTTCAGGTTTTCGTATATTTCAGGCGAAGAAGTTCTTATATCAAAGCACACTGCAATCTCATCTGCATCAAAAAGGTTTTTTAAGAAAAATCCGATTTTATATGCAGTATCTTTATTAAAATCTTTATTATAAATTCCTCTTATATCATACGCTTTAAATATTGACATACTCTTACTCCTTATCAGAAGATTCAGGCTGTTTGTCCGCTAAAAATACTTCATTTACAAGTTTATCGGTTTCCTCTCTGTCGCAAATATAATATGAAATATTTGAAATTGTGGCAGATTCGCCCGGAAGCCTGTAAGTATTCATACTGTCCC
>JAZOMN010000065.1:0-11403 GCA_045654005.1 Clostridia bacterium | reverse complement strand
CAAAGCCTGCTTGTCCGTATTCAGTGCAATAAATTCAACGTTAGAAAGATTGTTAAGCACCATATTGTTGACTGCATTATTACCTGCACCGCCAACACCAATTACTTTTATAACTGCATTATCTGCAATTTCAGTTGGAATACTTATTGACATTTTATTGTCCTCCCTGATTTATATTATTCTCTTTTAAATCACTATTTTCTTCTATTCTAACAGATTTCTTTGATTTATTCAATAGAAATCTTCGAATAATTGCAAAATTTTGAAAAATTCTTAATGAAGATACTATTACAATTGCCACATATACGTCTTTCCCAAGTTTTGTTCCAAGATATATAAGTAAAATTGACAAAAGTGCATTCGAAAAAAATCCTGAAATAAACACAGGTAAATCAAATTTTTTATTAAGATAAGCAACCGTTCCGCCCATTATAGAGTCAAAGGCTGCAAATATTGCAATGGCTATATAAACAGATGCTTCTGCAGACACATTTATGTTTATAAAAAAGCCGAGCAAACCGCCTATTATAAGGCATATTATTCCAATAGCCAAAAAAATCACCTAATTTCCCAATGCTTCTTTATTTGTAATAATTTTTGCGTGTTTAAATTCAATTTTCCCCGCATAAGCAGGAATTACAATATTATCAGTAACCTTTTTAAGTTCAATATTTATCCAAGGGGATAAATCGTCAAAAATTCCTCCGCGCATTTTTATTCCGCTCTCAAGTTGTTCAGGGTCGCCTATTGCTTTTATTACAAAAGGCGCTGCGGTACGGGTGTTATTTATACTTACAGTATTACCCGCACATCTTATTTCACTTGTTGCAAGAACTCTCTGGTCATTCACCGCCAAGGCTTCTGCGCCTGCGGAACGAAGTTCGTTAAGTATTCTTAAAATATCGTCCTGATGCACGACATAAAGATTTTCGTCAATATTTATATTGCTGGCAACATCGCCGTCATTTACAGTTATCATAAGACCGGGACCCTGGACAGAGACCATACCTGCCACAATTTCTGCGTTTCTTAAATCATTTATTAAAATTTCGTCAGCATCCACCTGTGACTGATACTGGGCAATCTCATCTTTATATTCCATAACCTGTTTATACAATGCTTCGTTTTTTTCTTTTTCAAGCCTTAAAAGTTCCTGAGATTGCTCTACCCTTATCTGAGTAGGATAGGTATTTACAGTATTGTTTTTAACCGTTTTAAGCTGAAGAACTATAAAAAAACTAAGGATCATACACACAAAGCCTATTGATAATTGTGCTTTTTTATTTTTCATTTATGTTTACATCCCTTTTTATAAATTTTTAAATATTAAAAAAAGCATCAATAATGATGCTTTTAAAAAAGTATTACTCTGCGCGATGATATAGTTTATTGGGGTCTCTGGCATCAATAATGCCGCTTCTTCCATTCGGCAAAACTTTCAATACTTCTTTTAACATTGTAAGTTTGCTTCCGATATCTTTTTCATCGCCAACTATTACTTTAAGACCGTCTCTGAAATTAAGATAAAGTTCACCCTTGGTGGTCGTAATACTCAAAACATCTTCTATAAGATTATTATTATACAAATTCTTCGTAATTTCAAGAGTTTTTTGTAATTTTTCATTATTATTTTTTGAAATTTTTTCACCAAGCGTATATTTATCAAATTTAAAGTCAAAAAGTATTGGCAAATTATAATTAATTTCCTCAGTTTTTTTCTCTAAAACTTTACCGTCTTTATCCACTACTACCATTTCATTTGCACACTGAACATAGGCAATAGGAATACATTCGGTTACCGTTATTTCAATTTTGCCCGGCAGTTTTCTTTGTATTATAACTGAATTTATATAAGGGATTTTTGCAATGGTTTCCCCTGCTGTATTAAGTTTAAATTTAAAAATATTCTCCCCAAGCATAAAACCGCTTGATTTTATTATTTCCTCAGTTTCTACTTTTTTATTTCCTTCTATTTCAAGTTCTTTAAGGTTAAAGACAGGCGTGAAAAGTAAGCCTATACAAATCATAAGTACAAGCATTAAACCGATAAGTATTTTTTTTCTTGTTTTTTTCCTTTTCCTCTTCTCACGGCGAAGTTCACTAAGTGTCTTGCCGTCAGCGTCTTTTCCTCTTATTACCATTTGTATTTTTCTCCATTATCCGAACTCATTTTTAATTTATTTTTTTCATAACCTATCATTAAAAACTTCGGTAATTTCTATACTTTTGTGATATTTGCTCCTAATTTAATTAAATCTCCCGATATATCCTCGTAGCCGCGTTCTATATAATGAACATTGGAAATTTCGGTTATGCCCTCTGCGGACAGCCCTGCGATTACAAGACCTGCGCCACTTCTTAAGTCGGGCGAATTGACCCTTGCTCCGTATAAAGTCGAAACACCTTTTATAACTGCGCATCTTCCGTCAACGGTTATATCGGCACCCATTTTTTTAAGTTCCTCGACATGTTTAAAACGTCCATCAAATATATTTTCAACTATCATACTGGTTCCTGTGCACACACTAAGAAGTGACATAAGAATTGACTGTGCATCAGTCGGAAAACCTGGATATGGCGTTGTTCTTACTAAATTAATAGGTTTAAGCCTTCCGTTTGATTTTACTCTTATGGCATTATCCCCGTCTTTTGAAATATCAACACCTGTACTCAAAAGTACCGATGCTACTGAACTAATATGATTATATTTTACATTTTTTAAAAGTATATCCCCTTTTGTTATTGCACCTGCCATCATATAGGTCGAGGCAACAATTCTGTCGGGTATCACTCTATGGGTTACATCATAAAAAGCATCAGTGCCGTTTACTTCTATAACACTTGTTCCTGCACCGTAAACCCTTACTCCCATTTTGTTTAGAAAGTTTTGCAAATCTTCTATTTCAGGCTCTTTTGCAGCATTTACTATTTTAGTTCTGCCTTTAATTTTTGATGCTGCAAGCATAATATTCTCAGTAGCGCCCACCGATGGAAAATCAAGATGAATTTCGCTCGGTTTTAATTTTCTTCCGTCAAAATTTAAATATCCATGCTTTTCGGATATTTCTATTCCCATTTGCCCAAAGGCTTTTATATGTAAATCAATTGGTCTTAAGCCTAATTCACAACCTCCGGGATAAGTCGTTTTTACTTCCCCCATTCGTGCTAAAATAGCACCGGTGAGTATAATGGAGGAACGCATTTTATCCATAAGTTCTTCTTTAATTGTCGTGTTTGAGATGTTTTTTGAGTCAATAATAAGATTATCATTTTCCCATAAAACTTCGCAACCTAAATCTTTTAAGATTTCAAGTGTTAAAAATACATCTTTAATTTTCGGGCAGTCCTTTATTATACTCTTTTTACCACTGATAATAGTTGCCGCAAGGATAGGTAAAACGGTGTTTTTCGCACCGGGTATTCTCACTTTACCCTCAAGACTTCTGCCCCCTGTAATAACCAGTTTGCTCATAAGCACACCTCCAAAATACTTTACACCATAATTGTATGTAAAATTTTTAAAAGTGTTCAAAAAGTTAGCCAACGGCTATTTTTTTATAATTTTTTCGACTTCGTCTGCTATCATCTTTGTGGCATCTTTTGCCGACATTTTAAGAGCATTATGGCTCATAACATACATTTTATAATCGTCTTTTATAATATCATATATAGCATTCTTAACAGTATTTTTTGACAAGTCTTTTTCGCTTATTTTAATTGCAGCACCGCTTTTTACAAAAGCATCTGCATTTATTTCCTGATGATTTTCCGCAACATTAGGTGACGGAATTAAAATTGATGGTTTGCCAAGATATGCAATCTCCGATAGGAAAATCGCTCCCGAACGGCTGATAACTAAATCTGCCGCAGAAAGATATTTTTCCATATTATGAATATAATTTTTAATTTGGATATTACTTTGGGATAAATCTATATTGCATCTTTTAAGTTCTTCTAAAACATCCTCGTAATACAAATCGCCTGTTACAAGCACTAAATTAAAATCGTTTGTTTTATAGTGGTCCTTGATAAAATCAGTCATATATTCGCTTATTTTCTGTGCGCCAAGACTTCCGCTTACACATACTATAAGTGGCTTGGAGTTTGAAAATCCAAGTTCTTTTTTTGAGGATTCCTTATTTACTGATTTAAAACTTTCTCTTACGGGATTACCTGTTACAACTGTTTTTTCAGGAAAGCCCAGTATATTTTTATCGTTAAAAGCAACGCAAATTGTATCTGCATATTTAGAAAGCATTTTTGTAGTTTTACCTGCAATTGCATTCTGCTCATGAATTAGAGTGGGAATATTTAATATTTTCCCTGCAAGAACAACGGGAGCGCTTACATAGCCACCCGTTCCAACTATTGCGTTTGGTTTGAATTTTTTTATAATTCCCATACACTTTAGAACGCTTTTTGAAAATTTCATAAGCACGGTAAGATTATGAAAAGACTTTATTCTTAAAAAACCTTCAACATCTATAAATTCTATATCATATCCTGCTTTCGGAACAAGTTCACTCTCAAGGCCCTTTTTTGTTCCTATAAAAAGCAGTTTACTGTCTTTATCTCTTTTTGCAATTTCACTGCCAATTGCTATGGCAGGGTTAATATGCCCGCCTGTGCCTCCGCCTGCTATAATCAGTCTCATTTTTTCAACTCCTAAACTCCTAAGAATATAGTTGCTAAGACATCTGTTTATGCCGTGAAATATTAAGGACTATTCCCATTGCCATCATCTGAAAGACAAAACTTGAACCACCTGCCGAGAAAAACGGCAGAGGAATACCTGTTGACGGCAACAAATTACTTGCAACACCTATATTTAAAACAACCTGAATTATAATTAAAAATCCCATTCCAAAAGCCAGATATGTACCAAACGGGTCTTTGCAGGAAAGAGCAACTTTTACACATCTTAAAAATAAAACTGCAAAGAGCGCTATAACAACAATCGCGCCTATAAGCCCCAGTTCCTCGCATATAATTGAAAAAATATAGTCGTTCTGCGGTTCAGGGATATAAAGATGCTTTTGCCTGCTTCGGCTAAGCCCCAAACCAAAAACTCCGCCCGAACTAATAGCATATAAAGACTGCACAATCTGCCATCCGTCTCCTAATTTATCGGAAAAAGGGTCAAGATAAGCAGTTATTCTTTTTAATCTGTATGGTTCGCTTATTGCAAGGTATCCGCCTAAAGCACCACCGCCCAGAATTATAGGAAGATAAAATTTAAAGTTTATTCCATAAACACAAAGCATTCCAAATACTGTAGCACAAATGATTATAATAACCGAAAAGTGAGGCTGAAGTATAAGAAGAGCACAAGGTATCCCTACAAGCACTGCGAGTGGAAGATACACATTTTTCATAGTTTGCTTTGTTTTACCCATTACTTCAAAATACATTGCAATTAAAATAACTATTGATACTTTTGTAAACTCGGAAGGCTGAACAGTACCTATCCCTAAATTAAGCCATCTTTTTGCCCCTTTTGTTTCAACACCTATAACTAAAACAAGAAGCAGTAAAATTATATTTAAAGCAAAAATTGCAACGCCGAATTTTTTGTACTTTCTGTAATCAAAAGAAGCACAGAAAAACAAAACGCCAAAGCCGAGAACAGTCCATATTAACTGCTTTTTAACAAAATAAAAACTGTCTCCATACAAAGAAAAAGCAGACGGCGAACTTGCAGAAAATATCATAATCAGGCCAAATAGCGACAGTACAATTACTGCCGCAAACAAAACTCCATCAAAGGACGTTTTTTTTGTTTTTCCCATATCACTCACACCTTAGGTTATAAACTAACAGTTCCCAAAAAGCCTATTACTGAGAAAACGAATGTTATAAAAGTAAACAAAATAACAATTTTATTTTCTGAAAAATTACACATTTCAAAATGATGATGAATAGGCGACATCTTAAACACTCTTTTCCCTGTCAGTTTAAAACTTGTTACCTGAATAACAACTGACAAAGATTCTATTACATATATAATTCCAAATAATACAATAATTAAAGGATTGCCTGTTGCAACAGCAATTCCTGTTACAAGACCGCCTAAAAAGAGAGAGCCTGTATCCCCCATAAACATTTTGGCAGGATGAAGATTGAAAATCAAAAAGGCAATCATCGCACCGAGTGCAGAAGCAGAAAGGTAAGAAAGCCCCACAGCATTTTTCATATAAAGGGTTATAACATAGAAAAGTAACACTACAGAGGTTACGCTTCCGCAAAGGCCGTCAATACCATCAGTAAGATTTACGCTGTTTACCATATAAAATATTCCGATCATAACAAGCGGATAATAAAAATAAGAAAATTCAACATCTTCCTTCAGAAAAGGCATAAAAATCTTAGTATCTATAATATTTAAATATCTTAATAAAAGCACAAAACCTACTATTGCAAGGATAAGGCACATTGTTTTTTGCTTTGCATTAAACCCCATATTTCTTTTAAGATGTACTTTTATAAAATCGTCAACAAACCCTATAACTCCACAGATAAGAGAAAAGGCGAACACTATATATCCTTTTAAATCAAGATGTATAATTAAGATTGAAACGGTTATTGCAAGAATAAAGGCAATTCCGCCCATTGTTGGTGTGCCTTTTTTACTCTTATGCCAGTTAGGACCAATTTCTAAAATTTCCTGACCGAATTTTAATTTCCTCAAAAAAGGAATAAGCACAGGCGATATTATAACACATGTAAGAAATGCTATTATTACAGATAAACTTATACTTATCATTTTCAATTTACTAAGCCTTCGCTTATTTCCTCCATTTTATATTTTCTTGAACCTTTAATTAAAATTACATCGTCTTTTTTTATAATACTTTTTAAATATTCTAAGATTTGTGCATTATCTTTAAAATTCTTTTCATTTAAAAAGCCATTGTCTTTTGCGCCTTTGTTAATAGAAAGCGCATCATCTGACAAAGTAATAAGTTCATATAAGCCACATTCACTCGCCTTTTTGCCTACCTCATATAAAAGTTCGTCTCTTATATCACCAAGTTCTGCAACCGAACCTAATACAGCAATTTTTCTGTTTCCCGAAAGATTAGAAAGCACATTTAAAGATGCCATCATCGAATCGGGGGCAGCATTGTAACAGTCTATAATCAGTGTATATCCGTCTTTTTTTACTATATTCTGCCTTATTCCGTCAGGCTTGAAATTTAAAAGGCCTTCTTTTATTTTGCTAATATCTTTTGTTAGGAGTCTCCCTAAAGATATGGCAGAAAGGGCATTATAAACATTATGAACTCCGGGAACATTGATTTTATATTCTTCATTTTCCACTTTAAATACAGTGGTTCCGTTCTCTTCCTTTATATCAAAAGCAACAATGTCACAATCTTTATTTTCTATACCAAAATAAATTATGTTAGCCTTTATACTATTCTTAACACTATATAAATAAGGGTCATCTCCGTTTAAGATAAGATATGAATTTTCGTCCATACCTTTTAATATTTCAAGTTTCGCTTTTAAAATTCCATCGCGGGAACCTAAATTTTCTATATGTGAATATCCTATATTTGTTATTACTGCTATTTCGGGCTTTACAATGTTCGACAAATATTCTATTTCGCCTAAATGATTCATTCCCATTTCAAAGATAGCTATTTTTTCATCATTTAAGGAAAAAGCAGTAAGAGGAACACCTATATCATTATTGAAATTCCCCTTTGTTTTGCCTGTTTTATCTATACTTTCGCAAACCGAGGCAATCATTTCTTTGGTGGTTGTTTTACCTACACTTCCTGTTATTGCAATTCTTTTTAAGTTAAGTTTTTTCACATAATATCTTGCAATATCCCCCAGTGCAATTTTAGTATCTTTAACTAAAATTACGGTTACTCCGTCAATTTTTTTCGGTTCGCTTATAAGAACCGCTTTACATCCGTTTGAAATTACATCTAAGATAAAATTATGCCCATCATTCTTTTCGCCCTTTAATGCAACAAACAAACTGTCCTGATTTGCGGTTCTGCTGTCAATATCTATTTGTTTAATTACTGTAACACCTTGACGGTTTATTAGTTCACCGCCTGTCGCTTCAACAATTTCTTCAATGTTCAAAAACATTTTTTAACCCCTTTTAGCCGTCGGAAAGTTATCCGAGCTCGTTTTTAAATTGTAAATTTTTAATATAATTTCGTTAAAAGCCTCGGTAATATCTGAATATCGAAACCGACAACGAAGAAAAAGCCTATTTTAAAGGGTTTGAGGCGAGTTAGGATAGCTCTCCGACGGCTAAAATATCGGCTACAACTTCCCTTTCGTCAAAGTGAATCTTCCCTGTACTTAAAATCTGATAGGTTTCGTGCCCTTTTCCTGCAAGAAGAACTATATCTTCCGGTCCGGCAATTTTAAGTGCATATAAGATTGCTTCTTTTCTGTTTTCTATAACTTTATAATTTTCGCCCGAGACACCACCTAAAATATCGTTAATAATTTTCATAGGGTCTTCGGTACGCGGATTATCAGATGTGATAACAGTAAAATCTGAATTTTTTGTTGCGATTTCTCCCATTATGCTTCGTTTCTTATTATCCCTGTCTCCCCCGCAACCAAATACTGTGATAAGACGCGCGTTTTTAAATTCATTAATTGTTTCTATAACATTCATAAGTCCGTCCGGGGTATGAGCATAGTCTATTATAACTGAATAGTCCGTATCTGTATCTAAAACTTCAAGACGGCCTTTAACACCTTTTTGATTTTTAAGAGCCATTCTTATAAAAGGCATAGGAATTCCAAGACTGTATGCAACGCTTATTGCCAAAAGAGAGTTGTAAACGTTGAATTTACCCGGTATTCCCACAAAAATCCTCGCGCTGTCTTCACCGGAAGATACATTATATGATACACCATTTCTGTTTAAGAAAAGGTCTTCGGCTTTAACATCTCCTTTTTCTATACCGTAAGATATTACTTTGCCTTTTGCTTTTTTATACATATATTCATACGATGAGTCATCCATGTTAAGAACTGATATTTCGCTCTTTTCAAACAAAATACTCTTTGCATCGCGGTATGCTTCAATTGTTTTATGAAAATCAAGATGGTCTTGTGTAACATTTGATATTGCTGAAACTTTAAAATCAATTTCTGCCACTCTGTCAAGATATAAAGAATGAGAAGAAACCTCCATTACAACAAAGTTCACATTTTCTTTTGCCATATCGGATAAAAGCATATTAAGTTCCAGACAGTCGGGAGTTGTTTTAGTAGTTTCAATTACTTTATCGCCTATCATATTCTGGTTTGTGCCGATTAGCCCTACTTTATATCCACATGCTTCCAAAATACCTTTTATCAGATAAGTTGATGTTGTTTTCCCGTTTGTTCCTGTAATACCGATTATCTGCATTTTTTTAGACGGATAACCGTAAAAGCAAGCACAAAGAAAACTTAAAGCCTTTCTTGAATTTTCAACTTTTATTTTAGGAACAGTGCATTCTATATCATCCTGGCATACAATTGCTACAGCACCTTTTTGGATGGCACTTTTTGCATACTTATGCCCGTCAGTTTCATAACCTTTTATGCACACAAAAAGATTACCGGGTTTAACTTCTCTTGAATCATAACATATTCCTGTTATTTCAATATTATCCTCACCCGAATAGCTTAAATATTCAATACTTGTAAGTAATTCCTTAAGTAACATTTTTCATTCCTTCTTTGCACATCAGATAGTTCTCCGATAGCTATTTAAATTCAACATAAATTTCACTTGAAGGAGGGACAAAATGACCTGACGGTGGATCTTGCGATACGCATTTTTTTGTACCGTCATCATTTTCTATACCATTTGCTTTCATGGTAAGACCTGCTTCACTAAGTTTTTTTACGGCTTCGTTGTAAGTAAGACCATAAAGTTCCGGAACAACAACTTTTTCTTCATCATCTCTTTCTTCGGTATATAAAATTACCGTAGCGGATTCTGCAACAACTACATTTGCTTTAGGAACCTGATCAATAACAATTTCGCCTTTTCCTTCGATTTTATATTTAAGCGATGTATAATTTAACATCTGCCTTGCAGTTTCAACCGGCTGACCTATTACATTAGGAACTGTATATTCGTGTTCCTTTTCTTCTTCGGTAAGATCCGGTTCAACGCCTAAATATCTTAAACAATCTTCCATTATACTTTTTACTACAGGAGCAGCAATAATACCACCCATATACTGACCGCCTTCAGGTTCGTCTAACATAAGAAGACATGCAATCTGCGGGTCATTTGCAGGTGCAAAGCCAACAAACGAGGCTACATACTTCCCATTTCCTCTCGGCAGTTTTTCACTTGTTCCTGTTTTTCCTGCTATATGATAACCTTTTATAAAAGCACTTTTACCACTACCATCAGTTACAACATTTTCAAGCACCTGGCATAAAAGTTTACTTGTTTCCTCGCTTATAACCTGCCTTACAACTTCGGTTTTAAATTCTTTAATAACATTTCCGTCATCATCAATATATTTTTTAACCATGAAAGGCCTTAAAAGTTTACCTTTATTTGCAACTGCAGAAACTGCAGTTATCATTTGCAGAGGTGTTACCTGGAACCCCTGACCAAACGAAGATGTTGCAAGTTCAGTTGTATTAAATCTTTCAGGTGCAAAGAATATGCCAGTGGTTTCCCCGTTTAATTCTATGCCTGTAGTTTCAGTAAAACCAAATGCTTTATAAAATTTATAAAAATCGTCTTTTCCTATTTTCTCCCCTATTTCCATAAATACAGGGTTACAGGAGTTTTTAATACCGTCAACAAAATTCTGAACACCATGCCCCACTTCTTTCCAACAATGGATACGGTATCCGCCAACCTGCTTATAACCCACACAGTTAAACATATCGTTAAGATTAAGTTTTCCTGTCTCTAAACCTATTGCTGACATTATAATCTTAAATGTGGACCCTGGCTCATAACTGTCAACAACCGCTTTGTTTCTCCACATTAAAGATAATGCATCGCTTTCTTTTTTCAGCCTTTGCTCTTTATCGGTTACAGAGGCTATTTCTGCTTTTTTTGCTTCGGAATTTAAACTGAAAGGATTGTTAAGGTCAAAATCAGGTTTAGTTGCCATAGCAAGAATTTCGCCTGTTTTTACATCCATAATAATCCCTGCGGCACCATTATTTATTTTATTGTCAATAACAGCAGTTTCTAAATGTTTTTCCAAAAAGTGCTGAATAGTCTGGTCGATAGTAAGAACTATATTCGTTCCGTCTTCGGGATTATAATATCTTTCATATTTATATGGCATTTCATTGCCATCTGCACTTTTGGCAGTAACAATTCTACCTGATTTACCTCTTAAAACCGAGTCGTAAATCATCTCTATTCCCCAAAGCCCCTGATTATCAACT
>JAZOMN010000064.1:0-3739 GCA_045654005.1 Clostridia bacterium | reverse complement strand
AACTACTTTATGAATACACTTGTTGACAGAATCGTTACAGGCTATCCGAGAGGCGAAAATATTGACTTAGGCTATGAAGATAATATGTTAGATACATCTGAATATTTCCATCTATGGGTAATTGAAGGTGAAAAATCATTTGAAGATGAATTTCCGCTTAAAAAAGCAGGCTTAAATGTTATCTGGACAACTGATATGTCAAATTACAGAACAAGAAAAGTAAGAATATTAAACGGAGCCCATTCTTCAACAGTTGCTTATGCAATGCTTCAGGGCTTTGAAACTGTAAAAGACTGTATGGACGATGAGTTGATGAGTGCCTTTATTGAAAAAAGCATTTTTGATGAAATTATTCCTACTTTAGATTTACCTAAAGAAGAACTTTTAGATTTTGCATATGCTGTTTTAGACAGATTTAAGAATCCATATATCAAACATTTATGGTCTTCTATTTCACTAAATCTTGTAAGTAAATTCAAAGTAAGAGTTTTACCTTCTATTTTAGAACACATTAAGAGACTTGGTAAAACACCTGAAAACTTAGTTTTCTCGCTTTATTGCCTTATTAAACTTTATAAAGAAGGCAAAGGTACTGATGACAGTGATGTAATAGAATTTATTAAAAATAACGATATTAAAGCAATTTTAGCAAACGAAAAATTCTGGGACTCAGATTTGACTTTCCTTTATGACGAGGTGGTAAAATATGAAAATTAATGCTTTTGATAATGTTGAGGTTGATATTTCTACAGGCCATAAAGAAGCACTTTGTGACATAAACCAAGGAGAAAAAGTAATAAAATACGGATTTCCTATAGGAGTTGCTACAACCGATATCAAAAAGGGCGATAAAGTCCATACCGATAATTTAAAAACAGGTTTATCGGGAATCTTAGAATATACATATAATCCAAACTTTTTTGAGCTTGAAAAGTTTGACAAAATTCCTACATTTATGGGATATAAAAGAGAAGACGGCAGTGTCGGTATAAGAAATGAAATTTGGATTGTAAATACTGTTGGCTGTGTAAATAAAACTGCAAAAATTATTGCAGACAGAACAGGTGCTTTCCATTTTGAACATCCGTATGGCTGTTCCCAACTTGGCGATGACCATGCGGTTACCCAGAAAATTTTAAAAGGCTTAATAAAGCATCCTAATGCCGCAGGTGTTTTAGTTGTGGGATTGGGCTGTGAAAACAATAATATCGACTTATTTAAAGAAACATTGGGCGAAATTAACGAAAAAAGAGTTAAGTTCTTAAATTGCCAGACAGTTTCAAATGAAATCGAAGAAGGAATTAAACTTGTTAATGAACTTAAAGAATATGCCGCTACTTTCAAAAGAGAAGAAATTCCTGTTACTGAACTTAAAATAGGTTTAAAATGCGGAGGTAGTGACGGTCTTTCAGGCATAACTGCAAACCCTCTTGTTGGTGAGGTTTCTGATATTTTAATTTCAATGGGCGGAACAAGTGTTCTTACCGAAGTTCCAGAAATGTTTGGTGCAGAAACAATTCTTTTTGACCGTTGCGAAACAAAAGAAATATTTGATAAAGCAGTAAGTATGATAAATGACTTTAAAGAGTATTACATTTCTTATAATCAGCCTGTTTATGAAAATCCGTCTCCGGGAAACAAAGCAGGGGGTATTACAACTTTGGAAGAAAAATCTTTAGGTTGTGTGCAAAAAGGCGGAAGAGCAACTGTAACAGATGTTCTAAAACTTGGCGATACTCTTTCTAAAAAAGGATTGAATCTTCTTACAGGTCCGGGTAATGATATAGTTGCGTGTACCAACTTAACTGCTGCAGGAGCACATATTATATTATTTACTACAGGCAGAGGAACACCTTTAGGTGCGCCTGTTCCTACTGTTAAAATATCTACCAATACAAAACTTTATGAAAACAAACCTCATTGGATTGATTTTAATGCAGAAGATAAATTAACTGATGCAAATTTAAAATATAAATTCTTTGATTATATTTTAGAAGTTGCAAACGGTAAAGAAACCAATAACGAGAAAAACGGATACAGAGAAATAGCAATATTTAAAAACGGGGTGACATTATAAAATGAGTTTTATAAATGAAAACTTTATGTTAACTAATGAAACAGCAAAACATCTTTTTTACGATTATGCAAAGGATTTACCTATTATCGACTATCATTGCCATCTTGTTCCTGAAAGAATCGCAAATAACTATAAATTTAAAAATGTTGCTGATTTGATGCTTGGAGGAGACCATTACAAATGGCGTCAAATGAGAACTTATGGTGTTGATGAAAAATATATTACAGGTAAATCAGAAGATTATGAAAAATGGGAAAAATGGTCAGAAACTTTGCCAATGGCAATAGGTAACCCTTTATTCCATTGGACACAGCTTGAACTTAAAAGATATTTTGATGTTGACGAAATACTTACTCCTGATACTGCAAAAGATGTATGGGATAAATGTAACGAATGTCTTAGTAAGGATGAATTTTCTGCTCAAGGTTTAATTGCAATGTCAAATGTTGAAACAGTTTGTACAACAGATGACCCTGCAGACGATTTGAAATATCATATTGAAATTGCAAAAAGCGGTTTTAAAACTAAAGTTTATCCTACAATGAGACCTGATAAACTGGTTGAAATAGGTAAAGAAACATTTCTTCCTTATATCAAATCAATAAATATTTCAAAATATAATGATTTAAAAGACTGGTTAAAAGAAAGAATTAAGTTCTTTAATGATAACGGATGCAAACTTTCTGACCATGCTTTAGAATATGTTCCGTTTGCACTTGGAAATGCAGAAGAAGTATTTAATAAAGCACTAAGCGGAGAAAAAGTAACCAAAGAGGAAGAAGAAATCTTTAAAACTGATATTCTTTCTTTCTGTGCCAAAGAATATGTTAAATATAACTGGACAATGCAACTTCATATAGGTGCCCTAAGAAATAATAATCAAAAAATGTATAATCTTCTTGGTGCTGATGTTGGCTTTGATTCAATAAACGATTTATGTATTGCTGAAAAATTATCTGCCTTCTTAAACAACTTGGATTCTAACGACATTCTTCCTAAAACAATATTATATGTACTAAATCCAAAGGACAATTATGTTATAGGAACAATGCTTGGAAACTTCCAGAGAGGCCCTGTAAAAGGTAAAATTCAGTTTGGTTCAGGTTGGTGGTTTAATGACCAGAAGGACGGAATGAGAGAGCAAATGAAAGCTCTTGCAAACTTAGGTCTTTTAAGCACATTTGTTGGTATGTTAACCGATTCAAGAAGTTTTATCTCATATACCCGCCATGAATATTTCAGAAGAATATTGTGTTCAATAATAGGCGAATGGGTTGAAGCAGGGGAATATCCTAATGATGAAAAACTGCTTAAGAAAATTGTTCAGGGTATATGTTACTATAATGCAAAAGAATATTTAGGATTATAAATTACTTTTCTAAAAAAGATACCATTTATTTAAATGGTATCTTTTTTTATATTTGTGTCCTGATGTGTGTCCTGTTGTGTAAGGTTTAGATGTCACATTGATTAAATGAAATATCAACTACGTTGATATGAAATAATCCTGACGGATTATGAAATATTTTTCTTTCAGAAAAATGTGAAATAAAATACGCCTTTTCATATTGCGAAGTAATATTTCATACACGAAGTGTATTTCATAGCGAAGCTATTTCACACGCCGCAAGGCGTATTTCGTTGAAAAAAGCACCGACAAAG
>JAZOMN010000063.1:0-4866 GCA_045654005.1 Clostridia bacterium | reverse complement strand
AAAATCTTTGGAATTAATACTTTTTGCTATGAACAAACTTAGCCACTCGACGTACTTAGTACGCCTTCGGGTGACCCAAAGTCAAGGACTTTGGCTAAGTTTGTCCATTCTGAAGCTTTTTTCCTATCCCCTAAAAAGAGGATGCTTTCGCATCCTCAAATTTTTTTACTTTGCACGTTCCAGACAATTTTTACGCTTTCTTTTTTGATGGGCGATGGGCTTTATGCCCTCGCCTATCGAACGGAAGCAGGAAAAATTGTTTGGATTGAAGGAATTTAACCCGAAGGTGTATATAAGATACATCGAGAGGTTAAATTCGTTCAAAACGCAAGGCATTTAATTCCATAAATCGCTCCTGCGATTTATACCGAATAAAAAAAGGACACATTTAAAATGTGTCCTCTATATTTTTTTGCCTTGCGTGGTCCAGACTATTTTTACGCTTTCTTTTTTGATGGTCGATGGGCTTTATGCCCTCGAGCGTCAAACGAAAGCAGGAAAAATTGTTTGGATTGAAAGAAAATGAACTCGTAGGCGTACGCTGTACGGTAGAGAGCATTTTCTTTCAAAGTGCAAAGTGTTTAATTTCATAAATTCCGCAAGGAATTTATACCTATTAAAAAAAGAGGATGCTTTCGCATCCTCAAATTTTTTTACTTTGCACGTTCCAGACAATTTTTACGCTTTTTTAAGTGCTGCCTGTGCTGCTGCAAGTCTTGCTATCGGCACTCTGTATGGTGAACATGAAACGTAAGTTAAACCAATCTTATGACAGTATTCAACTGTTTGTGGGTCACCGCCGTGTTCTCCGCATATACCGATATGAAGTTCAGGACGAACTTCTTTACCAAGTTTAATTGCCATTTCCATAAGTTTACCTACACCTGTCTGGTCTAGTTTAGCAAATGGGTCATTTTCAAATATTTTTGTATCATAATATGCATCTAAGAATTTACCTGCATCGTCTCTTGAGAAACCAAATGTCATCTGAGTTAAGTCATTTGTACCAAAACAGAAGAATTCTGCTTCTTTAGCGATTTTGTCAGCTGTTAAACATGCTCTTGGTATTTCAATCATAGTACCAACTTCATATTTAAGATCTGAGCCTTCTTTAGCAATTACTTCGTTTGCAACCGAAACAACAACATCTTTAACAAATTTCAATTCTTTTTCTTCGCCAACAAGTGGAATCATAATTTCAGGAACAATGTTCCAATCAGGATGTTTCTTAGAAACGCTGATTGCGGCTTTGATAGCTGGCTTTGTCTGGATAGCAGCGATTTCAGGGTATGTTACTGCAAGACGACATGCACTGTGACCCATCATTGGGTTAAATTCGTGAAGTGAAGAAATAATATCTTTAATATTCTGAACAGATTTGCCCTGTGCTTTTGCAAGTGCTTCAATGTCTGCTTCTTCAGTAGGAACAAACTCGTGAAGAGGTGGGTCTAAGAATCTGATTGTAACAGGGTTTCCTTCCAAAGCTTCGTATAATGCTTCAAAGTCAGCCTGTTGGATAGGAAGAATTTTATCAAGAGCCACTTCTCTTTCTTCTTTTGTATCTGCACAAATCATTTCTCGAAATGCTGCAATTCTGTCCGCTTCAAAGAACATGTGTTCTGTACGGCAAAGACCGATACCTTCAGCACCAAGTTCTCTTGCTTTTTTAGCATCTGTAGGTGTATCTGCATTAGTTCTTACTTTTAATACTCTGTACTTGTCAGCCCAAGCCATAATTCTTCCGAATTCACCTGCTATAACAGCATCAACTGTAGGGATAATACCGTCATAGATATTACCTGTTGAACCGTCGATAGAAATAGAGTCGCCTTCGTTATATACTTTACCTGCAAGTTCAAACTTTTTATTTTCTTCATCCATTTTGATTGCGTCGCAACCTGATACACAGCATGTACCCATACCACGCGCAACAACGGCAGCGTGAGATGTCATACCGCCCCTTACGGTTAAGATACCCTGAGCAGCTTTCATACCTGTAATATCTTCAGGAGATGTTTCAAGACGAACAAGAACAACTTTTTCGCCTTTTTCTTTCCAGATAACTGCATCTTCAGCAGTAAATACTACTTTACCGCAAGCAGCACCAGGAGAAGCACCAAGACCTTTTCCGATAGGTGTTGCAGCCTTAAGAGCTTTTGCATCAAACTGAGGGTGTAATAGTGTATCTAAGTTTCTTGGATCTATCATAAGAACAGCTTCCTGTTCAGTAATCATACCTTCGTCAACAAGGTCACAGGCAATTTTTAGCGCTGCCTGAGCAGTTCTTTTACCGTTTCTTGTCTGATGCATATAAAGTTTTTTATCTTCAATGGTAAATTCCATATCCTGCATATCACGGTAGTGGTTTTCCAAAATAGAGCAAATACCAACAAACTGTTCGTAAACTTCAGGCATAACTTCTTTTAACTGGTCGATTTTCTGAGGTGTTCTAACCCCTGCAACAACGTCTTCCCCTTGAGCGTTCATTAAGAATTCGCCCATAAGTTTCTTTTCGCCTGTAGCAGGGTCACGGGTGAATGCAACACCTGTACCTGATGTATCTCCCATATTACCGAAAGCCATCATTTGTACGTTAACGGCTGTACCCCATGAATAAGGGATATCGTTATCTCTTCTGTAAACATTGGCACGAGGGTTGTCCCATGAACGGAATACCGCTTTGATAGCGCCCATAAGCTGTTCTTTAGGGTCGTCAGGGAAATCTGCACCGATTTTTGCTTTATATTCTGCTTTGAATTGAGAAGCAAGGCTCTTAAGGTCGTCTGCAGTAAGTTCAACGTCCTGAGTAACGCCTTTTTCTTCTTTCATTTTATCAATAAGTTGTTCGAAGTATTTTTTACCAACTTCCATAACAACATCTGAATACATCTGAATAAATCTTCTGTAACAGTCCCAAGCCCAACGAGGATTGCCTGATTTTTCAGCAATTGTGTTAACAACTTTTTCGTTAAGACCAAGGTTTAAAATTGTATCCATCATACCAGGCATAGATGCTCTTGCACCTGAACGAACAGATACTAATAAAGGATTTTCCAAATCCCCGAATTTTTTACCAACAATTTCTTCCATTTTAGAAATATTTTCAAATATTTCTTTCTGGATATCGTCATTGATTACTTTGCCATCTTCATAGTATTTGGTACATGCTTCGGTAGAAACAGTAAAACCTTGCGGAACAGGCATACCAAGTTTGGTCATTTCTGCAAGATTTGCACCTTTTCCTCCAAGCAGTTCTCTCATCGAGCCATCGCCTTCTGAGAATAAATAAACATACTTTTTAGACATTTTATAATCCTCCTAAAAAAATTACACTTTAAATTTTTTTAATTCTTGGCATATTTTAACATAAAACTTGCATATTGTAAAGGAAAATAAGCAAAAAAACCTTTTTTCCTATAATTTTTGTAACAAAGTTATAAATATTTATAAATAAACATCGGTTTTCTATATATTTTGTCATAAAAAAATAATACTTATACACTTTACAAAAAATTTTTTTTGGTGTATAGTGTAATAAGGGACGACTTTTGCCGTTCCGATGATAATATAAAAAACGACTTTTTTTGGCGCTATCATAAAAAAGGAGATATACATAATGAATAGGTATAGAGATTTTGACAATTATCTTAAAAATTATCCTGATGAAAACGGATTTTTCGGAGAATTCGGCGGAGCATTTCTTCCAAAAGAATTAGAACCTGCTTTTAAAGAAGCAGACGAAGCGTATGAATCAATTTGCCATTCAGCGCAGTTTATCAACGAACTAAGAAGAATAAGAAAAGAATTTCAAGGAAGACCGACACCTGTATATCACTGTGAAAGGCTTTCTAAAATCTTTTCAAATTGCCAGATTTATTTAAAAAGAGAAGATTTAAACCACACAGGTGCTCACAAACTTAACCACTGTATGGGCGAAGGTTTACTTGCTAAATTTATGGGCAAGAAGAAAATTATCGCTGAAACAGGTGCAGGTCAGCATGGTGTTGCTATTGCTACTGCTGCAGCATACTTTGGACTAAAATGCGACGTTTATATGGGCGAAGTGGATATTAAAAAACAGCACCCTAATGTTATAAGAATGAAAATGCTTGGTGCAAATGTTATTCCTGTTACTCACGGTCTTAAAACATTAAAAGAAGCAGTTGACGCAGCATTTGATGCATATTTAAAAGAATATAAAGATGCAATTTACTGTATCGGATCAGTTTTAGGCCCTCATCCTTTCCCTAAAATGGTAAGGGATTTTCAGTCAATAATCGGAATAGAAGCAAGAGAGCAGTTTATGGAAATGACAGGGATTATGCCTGATGCTGTTTGTGCATCGGTTGGCGGAGGCTCAAATTCTATCGGTATGTTTGTTCCGTTCCTTTCTGACCCTGTTGAAATATACGGAGTAGAGCCATTGGGAAGAGGTTCAAATATCGGCGACCATGCCGCTACAATGAAATTCGGCACCAAGGGAAGACTGCACGGGTTTGACAGTTATGTTCTTCAGGATGAAAACGGAGAACCTTTACCTGTTTACTCAATTGCAAGCGGTCTTGACTATCCGGGTGTAGGTCCTGAACACGCACTTCTTAGAGATTTAGGCAGAGTTCATTATGAAGCAGTATCAGACGAAGAAGCAATGGAAGCATTCTTCTTACTTTCAAGATACGAGGGTATTATCCCTGCTATTGAAAGTGCTCACGCAGTTGCATTTGCTCTTAAATATGCAAAAGAACATAAAACAGGTTCTATCCTTGCTTGTCTTTCAGGAAGAGGGGATAAGGATATCGACTACGTATATGAAAATTACGGATGCGGAGAAAAATTTAATCTTGATTACAATATATAAAAGGAGAT
>JAZOMN010000062.1:0-4350 GCA_045654005.1 Clostridia bacterium | reverse complement strand
AATTCTTTATCTTTTCTTATAAATTCCATAACACACCTCAATAAAAATCTTTATAATTAAGCCATCTGTCTAAAAGTTCAGTCCATATTTTAATATGATTTAAATCTTTCTTATCGTCTATCGGAAGTCCCTTACCATGACCCCCGTCAGGGAAAATATGCATTTCAACCGATGTTCCATTAACACTTAATTTTTTTGCATATAATAAAGAGTTTTCAACCCCAACCGCATCATCATCAAAATTATGCCAGATAAATGTTGGTGCTTCTACTTTAACTGTTGATTTTTCAAGACTTAAAGAGTCTTTTAATTCTTCGTATCTGTCATAAAGAAGATTATCCGCCGAGCCTTGATGTGTATAATAATTCTCTTTATCAAGACTTATCACGGGGTAACACAAAATCTGATAATCGGGAACATAATTTTCATTGTCAATTTCATCAATTCCCTCATATTCTATTTTTTCATGATATGTAAAGAGCGATGCAGTAAGATGACCGCCAGCCGAATATCCCATTACTGCTATTTTTTCTTTATTTATACCAAACTTTTCACTAAAAAATCTTACATATCTTACAGTCCTTCTCCCATCTAAAATCGGACAAGGAAACACATCAGGGAAAACTCTGTATCTTAGTACAAAAACATTAATTCCTTTATCGCAAAAATGCTTAGCAACTCTTTCGCCTTCTTGTTTAGGTCCATTCGGGTCGTTAATATATCCGCTTCCCGGTATTATAATAAGAGCTGAATCTGTTTTTTTATTTTGGGGAGCATAATGCTCTATCCATGGCTCATGCTTTATTTTAGTTCCGGGAACATTTTCCCATAGTGAATATCTTGTTACTTTCATATTTATTCTCCTTCGAGTATAGCCTGTGCTATTCTTAAGCCGTCAACCGCGGCACTTGTTATACCTCCTGCATATCCTGCGCCTTCACCTGCAGGATAAAGCCCTTTTACGCTTATTGAATTAAAATTTTCGCCTCTTAAAATACGAAGCGGAGAACTTGTTCTCGTTTCAATTCCTGTCAATACTGCATCCATAGAAGAAAAGCCTTTTATTTTTTTATCAAAATTGATAAGTCCTTCTTTTAACATAGTATTTATATTTTTTGGAAATATTTCATTAAAATTAACAAAATTAGTACCAAGAGGATAAGTTGGTTTTACACTTTTAAATTCAACACTTTTCTTATCAGAAAGAAAATCTTTTGAAAGTTGCGAAGGTGCCATATATCCACCTCCACCACATTCAAAGGCTTTTTTCTCAAGCATCTTCTGAAATTCAACCCCTGAGAAAATATCTGAGTCCAAATCTTTAGGAAGAACAGATGCCACAACTGCGCTGTTAGAATTTATTCCGTCACGCTTTGAATTACTCATACCATTTGTTACAACTGAATGCTCTTCAGAGTTTGAGGCAATGACCTGACCGCCCGGGCACATACAAAAGGTATAACACCCGCGATCAAGCGACCTATAGGAAAACTGATATTCTGCCGAGCCTAAATTCTTATGCCCTGCATATTTTCCGTATCTGCCTTTATCTATAAATTCTCTTAAATGCTCAATTCGAAAACCTACTGAAAAAGGTTTTTTCTCCATGGCAATTTTCTTTTCCTTTAAAAGATTAAAAATTTTACGACTGCTATGCCCTACAGCAAGAACAACATTACTTGACATTATCTTTTCGCCATTTGAAAGAACAACGCCCTGCACTTTACAATCTTTTATTAAGATGTCTGTAACTTCGCTGTTAAAGTAAACATCTCCGCCGTTTTCTTCAATAAACTTACGCATATTTTTTATAATGTTACCCAAACAGTCTGTACCTATATGTGGATGTGCTTCATATAGAATACTTTCATCTGCGCCGAATTTGTAAAAAGTATCAAGAACAAACTTGCATCTTTTATCGTTTATTCTGGTTGTAAGTTTCCCGTCAGAGAATGTTCCTGCACCGCCCTCGCCGAACTGCACATTTGAAAGTTCATTAAAAATGCCTTTTTCAAAAAATAAATCAACATCTTCTTTTCGTTCTTCCAAAGGCTTTCCCTGTTCTAAAACAATAGGTTTCCCGCCATATAAAGTAATAAGATAAGCGCAAAAAAGCCCGGCAGGACCAAGACCTACTACAATAGGTCTATCTGCCAGTGCTTTATTACAGTTTATTTTAAAATCAAATTCCTCGGTTTTTTTAACCTTAGACGATGTTTTAACTTTATTGTAGGAAAAAAGGTCCATTGCAACGCAATAAACAAATTTGACCTCCCCGTCACGGGCATCAATTGATTTTTTTCTTATATATATTTTTTTTATATTTTCCTTTGAAACCATACTTTTTTTAATCGCAATTTCAAAAGCATCTTCTTTTTTATGGTCAAGAGGGAGAATTATATCACTGATCAATAATGGCATAACTTTTTCCCTCCCTGTTTTAATCTTTTATTCGGATAATACTTTTAACTGAGGTATAACATCAGTTATAAGCATCAGTTCTTCGGAAAGAGTAATACTTACATTCTGGGTATGCCCCTCAGTTTTACTTATAAGATTGAAATTATCTACAACAATTTCGTCCATTGTGTCCAATATTTCTTTTGGACCGGCAACCTCAACACGCGACGGTGTTAAAGAAAACTTAACATCTTCAGAAATATTTGAAATGTTTATAGGAAGCATCTTTGTAGGAAGAATATCTACTGATACTTTTACATTTTCATTAAGAAGTGTTATTTTCTCATCTATAACAGCAGTTCCGTCTTCATCAACTAAAACAATATCATAAACATCAGAAAAACTTTCTGATTTTCCCGATATATCAACAGTCGCAATACCGTTTGCAACTTTTGTAAGAAGTGACTTAGGACCTCTTATCATTACCCTGTCAGTTTCAGCAGTAATCATATCATCATTTGTATAACTTTCTTTTTTAACTTTCCCGACTGTATGAACTAAGATATCCTTTTCAACCGTAACAATTGTATCAACAGTAAGTTGAACAGTTGACGGAGATTTGTTTGAAACAAGGATATTTTCGTTGTTTATTCTAACTCCGATAGGAAGTTCAACAACACCCGAAGACTTAACTTCAGATAAATCCGCATAAACAACAAAATCATCTTTTTTAAGTTTACCAAGGCTCATTCTTGCACAGTTAACAGTAACATCGGTTTTAAACTCAGTATCCCCTATTACCACAAGATTTCTCTCTTCCAAAAGATGAGCATTATGCAAAGACACATTAAGTGCATTAAATGTAAAATCAATATAAGGATTTTGAACAGTCTGAATGTAGAACCATAAAATAATTGCTACAAGAACTGAGATAATTTTTATAAGTACATTGCCTTTAAGTTTACTTCCCATTTTTCTTAAACCTCCAGACTTTGTTCTTTCTATTATGGCCAAGTTCTCTGGTAAATGCTTTTGTTAAAATATCAGTAAGTTTTTCTTCTGACATATTGCGGGAAATCTCACCGTCCATAGCAACAGAAATCTTGCCCGTTTCTTCCGATACAATTACAACAACTGCATCAGTTGATTCAGTAATACCTATACCTGCGCGATGCCTTGTACCAAGTTCATTAGATAAAGTTTCATTCTGAGAAAGAGGCAAAAAACATGCCGCCGCTTTAATTTTGTGGTCACCTAAAATAACCGCACCGTCATGAAGTGGTGTATTAGGCACAAAAATATTAACTATAAGTTCAGATGTAATCTCAGAATTAAGATTAACCCCTGTTCTTATAATATCCCCTATTTTTATATCTCTTTCTATAACCATCAAAGCACCGTAGCCGAGTTTTGATAAGTTGAAACTTGCATCTTTTATCTGTTTAACCGTATAACTTATCTGCTCGTCCGCGTCATTATCCTCAAAATTGAACAGTTTAAATCCCTTACTGCCCATTTTTGATAATGCTTTTCTTATTTCTCCCTGGAATAATACAACAATAGCAATAAGTCCTACCTGCATAGTATTTTTCAAAATGTAACTTATCGTATTAAGATGAAACATTTCGCTAAGCTGAGAAAAAATAAGAAGTAAAGCAATACCCTTTATAAGTTGATAAGCACGGGTATTTCGGAAAAACACTATTACTTTGTAGATAAGATAACTTACGATTATAATATCAATTATATCGGTTATTTTTATGGTTCTTAAAAAAAACAGACCGGGCATAACTTTCCATTTTTCTCCTTTATAAATTATTATATAAGTATATTATATAACTTTTTTTCCAATTTGACATTATTTTTTTTATATTTTTTTATAAAAAATGTTAAGTATTAAAAACGCCAATATGAGAATAATTAAAATAAAGATTATTTTAAAAAAGGAGG
>JAZOMN010000061.1:0-5013 GCA_045654005.1 Clostridia bacterium | reverse complement strand
GTCTTTTAAGCTAACAATTCTGTTATATACATTTTCGTCTTTAGTATCTTTTACAAAATAACCGTTTCTTACAAACTGGAATCTTTCGCCAGGCTTTGCATCTTCAGTAGATTTTTCAAGCAGACAGTCTTTTAAAACTGTCAAAGATTCAGGGTTAAGATAGTTAAGATAACTGTCATTTTCTTCTAATTCATTTAAATTTTCTTTTGTAAACAGATTATCATATAATCTTATTTCTGATTTGACAGCAAAGTCTTTACTTACCCAGTGAATTGTACCTTTGATTTTTCTTCCGTCAGTCGGATTTTTTCCTCCTGTTTCTAAATCTGCGGTACATTTAAGTTCTGTAACTTCACCATTTTCGTCTTTTACTATTTCGTTTACTTTGATAACATAAGCACCCATAAGACGAACTTCTCCGTCAGGCTTTAATCTGTGGAATTTTGCAACAGGCTCTTCCATGAAATCGCTTTTTTCAACATAAATAGTATTTGTAAAAGCAACTTTTCTTGTCCCTGCGCTTTCGTCATTTGGATTATTTGAAACATCAAAGTATTCAACTTTACCGTCTTCATAGTTTGTGATTGTTACTTTTAAAGGTTCAAGTACTGCAATTCTTCTTAAAGCACTTAAATTAAGTTCTTCTCTTATGCAATGCTCTAAAAGTCTTATATCCACTAAACTGTATGCTTTTGAAACACCTGCTCTTTTAACAAATTCAAAGATTGAAGAAGGTGTATAACCTCTTCTTCTTAAACCGCAAAGGGTAGGCATACGAGGGTCGTCCCATCCGTCAACATAATTTTCAAATACGAGTTCTCTTAAATAACGCTTGCTCATAACTGTATTTGAAACATTAAGTCTTGCAAATTCATACTGATGCGGTTTTTTTGAAAATCCTATATTATCAATAACCCAATCATAAAGTGGTCTGTGATTTTCAAACTCAAGTGAACATAAAGAGTGGGTAATTCCCTCTAATGCGTCCTGAATAGGATGCGCATAGTCATATAAAGGATATATACACCATTTGTTACCCTGTCTGTGATGGTTTTTATAGGTAATTCTGTATATAGCAGGGTCGCGCATATTCATATTCGGAGATGCCATATCAATTTTTGCTCTTAAAGTGCATTCTCCCTCTTTGAACTCTCCGTTTTTCATTTTTTCAAAAAGTTCAAGATTTTCG
Source organism: Clostridia bacterium (assembly GCA_045654005.1). Lineage (GTDB taxonomy): Bacteria > Bacillota > Clostridia > UMGS1840 > HGM11507 > SIG450. The sequence goes on along the minus strand of JAZOMN010000061.1, from coordinate 3,824 downwards.
GTGACACTTCTGTCTCTGTACGGACTGTTTTTACCAGGCTCAGTTAAAGTGCCTCTGTATTCTCTCATTTCATCTGCCGAAAGATTACATACATACGCTTTGCCTTCTTTAATAAGTTTTACTGCATATTCATAGCACTTATCAAAATAATCACTTCCGTAGAAAATTCCGCCGTCTGGTGTTGCACCTAACCATTCAAGGTCTTCTCTGATTGAATTAACATATTCGTCATCTTCTTTTGCAGGGTTGGTATCATCATATCTTAAATTGAATAGACCATTGTATTTTTTAGCGGTCATATAATTTATATAGATGGCTTTGGCACTTCCTATATGAAGATAACCGTTAGGCTCAGGCGGAAAACGTGTGTGAATTTTAAGTTCGGGATTAGCAAGTAAATCCTCGTCTATAATATCGTGAATAAAGTTTGAATTTATTTCAACCATTATTTAACCCCCTCTATTGCTTTTTTAAGTCTTTCCAAAACTCTTTTTGTTCCTAATATATTCATAACTGTATATAGGTCAGGAGAGTTTTGCTTTCCTGTAATTGCAACTCTTATAATCTGGCTTACGTCGCCCGGATTTCCTTTGTAGGACTCGGGATTTTCTTTGTAATCTTTTGTAGTTTACGCAAAACCGAATTTTGCACCCACCTCGCAAATATCATTAAACCAGTCGTTCATATCTTCTCTTTCTTTGTAAGAGACTAAGTATTCATTAAGGATTGCCAGTATATCTTCTTTGTTAAGATTCTCAGGATAATCATATTTTCCTTCGAATAATTCATCATAGAAAAATCCCATATAATCTTTAACTTCGCTCCATACGGAAATATCCTTACGAGGTTTTTTTCCGTCTCTTCCGATTGCAAAAATATCGGTAGCATACTTTTCGTCACGGGATAAAAGTTTGTAAAATTCGTTGTCATACTCTTTTGCCCAGTCTGAAACATAATCATAAACTTCTTTTGCTTCCATAACTGCTACAACATTTTTACTTACATCTCTTAATTTGTTAATATCAAATAACGAGCCTGAAACACTCATTTTCTTTGTTGTGAAATTAAACTTATTATAGTCTTCTTTCGGATTGGCAATTCTCCATTCCTCAAAATTGGAATTAAGAAGAGTTAACAGATATTCTATAACTGACGGAACAGGATATCCCACTTCATTATAGTAGGAAAGTGCAAGTTCAGGGTCTTTTCTTTTTGATAATTTTCTCTTGCTTTCTCCGTCCATCTTCATAAGTTGGGCAGTGTGTGCGTATTTAGGTCTTTTAAATCCTAAAGTATCAAATAACTGTATATGGATAGGAAGGGTTGCCAACCATTCTTCACCTCTTACAACAATATTTGTTCTCATAAGATGGTCGTCAATAACGTGTGCAAAATGATAGGTAGGAATACCGTCTGACTTAAGTAAAACTATATCCTGGTCATTTTCAGGCATTTCAATAAGCCCTTTTATAAGGTCGGTATGCTTGATTTTATTATCAGAATTTCCCTCAGATTTAAATCTTAAAACATAAGGGACTCCTTCTTTGATTTTTTTAGCCGCCTCATCGACAGGGAAGTTTCTGTATTTTGCATACTTTCCGTAATAACCGAAATTTTCTTTATTGTCTTCCTGCTTACTTCTCATATCAGCAAGTTCTTCTTCGGTGCAAAAACAAGGGTATGCTTTTCCAACTGATACAAGGTATTTTGCATAAGTTTTATAAATTTTTTCTCTTTGCCTTTGACGGTAAGGTCCGTAATCGCCTTTTTCTCCGTCTAAAGTAACACCCTCGTCAAATTTAAGACCAAACTGGTCAAATACCTTTATTATAGTTTCGACACCGCCCTCAACCTGCCTTTTTAGGTCAGTATCTTCTATTCTTAAATAAAATACTCCGTCAGATAAATGAGCAAGTCTTTCATCAGTAATTGCCCCGAATAAATTTCCAAGGTGCATAAACCCTGTAGGACTGGGCGCAATTCTTGTAACTTTTGCCCCTTCTTTTAAATTTCTTTCAGGATATATTCTCTCATAATCTTCCATTGTAAGAGTAATATCGCTAAACAATAATTCCGAAAGTTCTTTATAATCCATTTTTTAACACTTCCAAACTTTTTTAATATCTTTTAGAATACCACATTTTAGGGGGATTGTCAACGATTTAGAATATCGATTTTATTATTTGCCTGATATTGAATTTGTAATATGTTTATAGTATAATGATTGACATAAATTATATCTTTAAAAAAAGTCAATTTAAGAGTAGTGCTGTCATAAACTAATACAGAGAAATCGTATATTAAAAAATTAAAGAGGTGCGATATGGGCTTTCTGTTAGAAGGAATTATGGCAGTTACATGGCAACAGATTATTATGTACGCAGTAGGTGTGCTTTTAATTTACCTTGCAATTAAGAAAAACTATGAACCTTCTTTACTTCTCCCGATGGGTTTTGGTGCAATTTTAGTAAATTTTCCGTTTTCGGGAGTGCTTAACCAAATGGTAGAGGGGATTGGCGAAACTGAGGGGATTATTGAGTGGCTGTATAATATTGGAATTGGCACATCGGAAGCAATGCCGTTGTTATTGTTCATTGGTATAGGTGCAATGATTGACTTCGGACCGCTTCTTTCAAATCCTAAAATGTTCTTGTTTGGTGCGGCGGCGCAGTTTGGAATATTTTTTGTTATTATTTTAGGAGTAATACTCGGGTTTGATTTAAAAGATTCCGCTTCAATCGGTATTATAGGTGCTGCCGACGGGCCGACATCTATCTTAGTTTCGCAGGTACTTAAATCGAATTATATCGGGCAGATAGCAGTTGCGGCATATTCTTATATGGCTTTAGTGCCGATTATTCAGCCTGCTGTAATTAAAATTGTTACAACCTCAAACGAGAGGCGAATCAGGATGGCATATAATCCTTTGAAGATAGGGAAAACATTAAGAATTGCTTTCCCGATAATAGTGACTTTTATTGCGGGATTTATTGCACCTGCTTCTGTAGCGCTTGTCGGTTTCCTTATGTTTGGAAATCTTTTAAGGGAGTGCGGTGTACTTAATTCATTGTCTGAAACTGCACAAAAAATTCTTGTAAATCTTATAACGTTGTTACTTGGTATAACAATTTCGTTTAGTATGATAGCAGAGCAATTTGTAAATATTCAGACACTTATTATTATGGGCTTGGGACTTGTTGCGTTTGTGTTTGATACTGTTGCGGGAGTATTTTTTGCAAAATTTATCAATCTTTTTATAAAAAACAAGATAAATCCTATGGTGGGAGCGGCAGGTATTTCTGCTTTTCCTATGTCTTCGCGCGTAATTCAGAAACTCGGCCAAAAGGAAGATCCCAAAAACTTTCTTCTTATGCATGCAGTCGGAGCGAATGTTGCAGGGCAGATTGCATCAGTTCTTGCGGGTGGAATAATACTTAATCTTATTTAGTAAACCGTAAAGGAGAATATCAATTATGAATTATAATGCTTTGATGTCAGCCATCAGACTTATGTGGCAGGGAATGTCAGCAATTTTTATTGTGATGATATTAATTTTGGTCATTGTTTATTTGTTTACCACATTTTTTACAAAGAAAACTGAAGATTGAATGATATATACTAATTAAAAAGGAGAAGATACAAATGAAAGAGATTAAAACAAATAATGCACCATCAGCAATCGGTCCTTATTCACAAGCGATTGTAACAAATAATATGGTTTTTACATCAGGTCAAATCCCTGTAAACCCTGTGACGGGAGAAATTCCTGACGGAATTGAAAAACAGGCAAACCAGGTTTTTATAAATATCAAAAATCTTCTTGA
>JAZOMN010000060.1:0-1730 GCA_045654005.1 Clostridia bacterium | reverse complement strand
TCTCTTTTTTATTTACGGGCGGCAAGTCATAAGTTTTTATATAAATTTCATTATCCATTATTACCTCAAAATATTAGATAAGTTTCTCTTTATTTCTTTCGCAACAAAAGGATTATTCATTGAATAAACGTGAACATTTTTTATTCCGTTAGCAAATAAGTCGATAATCTGGTCGGTTGCATAAATTATACCCGCCTGGCGCATTGTTTCAGGCGAATGCCCGAACTTATCAACAAGGCTTTTAAATCTCTGGGGCATAAAAGACCCCGAAAGGCTTATTGCCCTTTCTACCTGTTTTGCATTTGTGATAGGCATTATTCCCGGGATAACAGGCACGGTTATCCCTGCTTCACGGATTTTATACATAAAAGAATAAAACAAATTGTTATCAAAAAACATCTGCGTAGTTAAAAAAGAACACCCTGCATCTACTTTTTCTTTTAAGTATTTTATATCATCGTCCCTGTCTTTACTTTCGGGATGAATTTCGGGATAACATGCTCCGCCTATGCAGAAATCTGCTCCGCTTTCTTTAATATCCCTTACTAAATCTATCGCATTTTTGTAATCCCAGCTATCTCGTTTCTGGCCTTTTAACTCATCGGTCAAGTCGCCTCTTAAAGCCATAACATTTTCGATTTTAGCGTCAATCAATTCTTTAATTTTTTGTTTAACCGTTTCTTTTGTAGATGAAACGCAGGTCAAATGAGCCAGAGTAGGAACATTATACTGCTCTTTAATATTTTTTGCAATATCTAAAGTATATTTACTTGTACCCCCACCTGCACCGTATGTAACACTCATAAAAGAGGGGTTAAGTTTTGCAATCTCCTCTGTAGCAGTTTTTACTGTATCGAAATTGGAATCGGTTTTTGGCGGGAAAACTTCAAAGGATAATAAAAATTTATCCTTACTTAGAATTTCAGTTAATTTCATCATCAATCTGACCTTTCAAAAAATATATTTAATTATACTCTTAATTACCTTTTTTGTCAAACATTCTCAAGATATGTTTAAATATTAAAATCATCGGTATAATAAAAGAAGGTGGTATAATGTCAAACTATATTTCTTTGTTTTTACTGTTTCCCTCTTTTTCGCTTATTTTAAGCATTTTAAAGAAGGAAAATGATATAATCTTAAATTCACTTTTAGTTATTGCGATTATACTGATTTCTTTTTATCTTAATAAGAAAATTCCCGTGCTTAAAAAAGGCACTTTTCTTGCAATGATGCTCTTTGTCCTTTTCTCTTTGTTTTTCGGGAAAACTTTAAACTTTTATTCTGTTATTCCGTACTTTGATAAAATTTTACATTTTACATCAGGAATTATATTTGCAAGGGCAGGGAAAGAAATTTATATTAAAATTAACGGTAACGGCAATATACCTCTTATGATTTTGTTTGTCATTATGTTTTCATCTTCAATATCAGGTCTTTGGGAAATATGGGAATTTTCAAGTGACTGTATTTTAAAAACTAACGCACAAAACAATTCTCTTTTTGATACTATGATTGATATGATTTTAGGAAACTTAGGCGGAATTATTTATATAATTATGTGGAAAGTCAAAAACAGCAGAGGTTAACTCCCCTGCTGTTTTTAACTTTACTTGCTTTTATAATTTTAAATGGTACTTTTTTATTTATAAACTTCTCCGCATTCTATATACTTAACTGTAAGTTCAGGATGTTTCTCTTTTATAATATCTGCGGTGTATTTCATTCCG
>JAZOMN010000059.1:0-5440 GCA_045654005.1 Clostridia bacterium | reverse complement strand
CCACGTCTCTGGCTTCTGTAAGTATCAGTTTTAAGTCTCTTTATATATCCTGAATGAGACATTGTAACAACAATATCCTCAACTTCAATTAAGTCTTCATCGTCTATTTGCGAATAGTCAACCGTAATATCGGTTTTTCTTTCGTCTCCGTATTTTTCCTTGATTTCTAAAAGTTCTTTCTTGATTTGTTCGTATAAAAGTCCTTTATCGGATAACAATCCTTTATATTCTTCAACTTTTAAAGAAAGTTCATTGAATTCTTCGTCAATCTTTTCTCCGTTTAGTCTTTGCAGTTGACCAAGTTTCATATCTAAAACGCTTTGTGCCTGAATAGCAGAAAATCCGAATTTTGCCATTAACTGTTCTTTAGCATCGTCATAAGCGTTTCTTATAACATTTATAACTTCGTCAATATTGGCAAGTGCAATTCTTAGGCCTTCTAAAATATGCATTCTTGCTTCTGCTTTTTCTAACTCAAATTTAGTTCTTCTTGTTACAATTTCTTCCTGGAAATTGATAAAATGGTCAAGAACTTCTTTTAAACAAAGAATTTTAGGTTTTCCGTTACAGATTGCAAGCATATTTATAGAGAAACTGTCCTGCAGTCTTGAATATTTGTATAACTGATTTAAAACAACCTGCGGATTGGCATCTTTCTTTAAGAATATTTCAAGTCTTATACCTACTCTGTCAGAAGAGTGGTCGTCAATATCAGAAAGACCGTCTATCTTCTTATCTTTTACAAGATTTGCAATAGATTCAACCAGCATTTTTTTGTTAACCTGATAAGGTAGTTCGGTTACGATTATAGAGTATGACCCGTCTTTATTTTCTTTTATCTCGCATTTTGCACGGACAATAACTTTGCCCTTACCTGTTTCGTAAGCGCTTCTTATTCCGCTTCTTCCCATGATAGTTGCACTTGTAGGGAAATCCGGGCCTTTTATATATTCCATTAACTCTTCAACCGTAATGTCAGGGGTTTCCATCTGAGCGATAACACCGTCTAAAACTTCGGTTAAGTTATGAGGCGGAATATTGGTTGCCATACCAACAGCAATCCCTGAACTTCCGTTAATTAAAAGTGTAGGAATTCTTGTAGGTAAAACTAACGGTTCTTCTCTCTTTTCGTCAAAGTTAGGAGCAAAATCAACCGTATTTTTTTCTATGTTCTCTAACATTAAGTTAGATAACTTACTCATTCTTGCTTCAGTATAACGGTATGCAGCAGGAGGGTCTCCGTCAACCGACCCGAAGTTACCGTGACCGTCAACAAGCGGATATCTCATAGAGAAATCCTGAGCAAGTCTTACCATAGCATCATAAACAGACGCGTCACCGTGCGGATGGTATCTACCGATAACATTACCGACGGTTGTAGCAGATTTAAAGAACGGTTTATCATAAGTTAAATGTTCTTCATGCATTGAATAAAGAATTCTTCTGTGAACAGGTTTTAATCCGTCACGCACATCAGGAAGCGCTCTTGCTACTATAACACTCATTGCGTAGTCAATAAATGCTTCTTTCATTCTTTTTTCTATATCAACATCTACAATGGTTTGGGTATCGAAATATTCTTCAAAATGAGAATCTTCGTATTTTTTATTCTTAGCCATTTTTAGTATCCTCTTTCTTAAGGGTTTTTATCCCTTAATTTTATCTTAAAACTTTCTTTCGGAACGCATAAATGCGTTCCCTACAATTTACTTTATACGTCAAGGTTTGTAACATACTGAGCATTTTCTTCAATAAATTCACGCCTTGGTTCAACCTCGTCGCCCATAAGTATTGAGAAAATCTGGTCTGCTCTTTGTGCATCTTCTAATGTAACTTTAAGAAGAATTCTGTTTTTAGGGTCCATTGTAGTTTCCCATAGTTCTTCAGGGTTCATTTCCCCAAGACCTTTATAACGGGATATATCTACTTTTGCGTTTAAATCCCCGTCCTTTAATTCTTCGCTTATTCTGTCTCTTTCCTCGTCTGAAAATGCAACAAAAGATTTTTTGCCTCTTGATAATTTATAAAGAGGAGGTTTTGCAAGATATATATGGCCTGTTTCAATTAAAGTTCTCATAAATCTGAAGAAGAATGTAAGAAGTAGTGTCTGGATATGAGCACCGTCAACATCGGCATCGGCCATTATTATAATTTTATCGTATCTTAATTTTTCTAAATTGAATTCTTCGCCTATTCCTGTTCCTAAAGCCTGGATAACAGGTTTTAATTTATCGTTTCCGTAAACTTTGTCGGCTCTTGACTTTTCAACATTAAGCATTTTACCCCACAAAGGAAGAATTGCCTGATATTTACTGTCACGCCCGTTTTTCGCACTTCCGCCCGCAGAATCCCCTTCGACAATATATATCTCGGTTTTTGTAGGGTCTTTAACAATACAGTCGGTAAGTTTTCCGGGTAAAGAATTAGTACCAAGAGGAGTTTTTCTTGTTGCTTCTCTTGCTTTACGCGCCGCTTCCCTTGCACGGGATGCAGTCATTGCTTTTTCTATAATAATTTTTGCTACCTGCGGATTTTCATTTAAAAAGTCAGAAAACTTTTCGGAAATTAAAGATGCAACAATACCTCTTACTTCACTGTTTCCAAGTTTGGTTTTGGTCTGACCTTCAAACTGCGCTTCGGTAACTTTAACACTTATAACAGCAGTTAAACCTTCTCTTACATCTTCCCCTGAAAGTTCATTATCGTCCTTTTTCATTATGTTCATTTTCTTTGCATAATCGTTTATAGAACGGGTAAGAGACGCTTTGAAGCCTGTTTCGTGAGTACCGCCCTCAGTTGTGTTGATATTGTTTGCAAAACTTACTAACGATTCTGAGTAAGAATCAGTATATTGCATAGCAATTTCAGCATAAGTATCGCCTTTTTGGCATTCAACATATATAACACCTTCGTGGATAGGGGTTTTGCCTCGGTTGTTATACTCAACGAAAGACATAATACCCCCTTCATAATGAAGGACTTTTTGCTTTTTCTCTTCAATTCTGTTATCAGTAAATGTGATATTTATTCCTTTATTTAAAAAGGCTTGTTCTCTTAATCTTTTTAGTAAAACATCAAAATCATAATATGTTTCTTCAAAAATTTCAGGGTCGGCAAGGAATGTAACCTCAGTACCTTTTCTATCGGTTGTTCCGATTATTTCGGTAGGTTTAACAGCCTTTCCTTTTTCAAATTTAAGGTAATGGATATTCTTTCCGTCATGAACTTTAACTTCAAGATAGGTTGATAAGGCATTAACAACAGAAGCCCCAACACCGTGAAGACCCCCTGAAACCTTATACCCCGAACCGCCGAATTTACCACCGGCATGAAGTTTGGTAAAAATAACCTCTAAAGTGGATATACCCATTTTTGGATGAATACCTGTAGGAATACCTCTTCCGTCATCTGATACAGTAACAGTACCGTCTTTATTTAAATCAACGGTAATATTTTTACAGTATCCTGCCAATGCTTCGTCAATAGCATTGTCAACTATTTCATAAACTAAGTGGTGAAGACCTCTTATAGATGTCGAGCCTATGTACATCCCCGGTCTTTTTCTAACGGCTTCCAAACCTTCCAAGACTTGAATCTGGGACTCGTCATAAGTTTCTTCCACTTTGGTATTATATCCCTTAATTTCTTCTGTCATTCTTAAATCCTATCCTTTCTTAAAAACTATATATAGTTTTCAGACCTTTTTTTAAGTGTAGCGCTAGATAAGGAAGATACATAAATAATACTTCCCTCTTTTTCCTTTACTAAAACAAAGGATTTGGGTAAATCTTCATTTACATAAATAACTTTGTCTTTCTTACTCATATCAACTAAAAACTCTCTTGTTATTTTCGAGGTAGAGGTGTTTTCAATATCAAATATGGCAATTATATTTTTGGAATTAACTGTATAATCTTTTCCTAAATGTATAAACACTTTTAATTAACCTTTCCGTCAGATACCAGATAAGACTTATACGGGTATTTAATTTTCTTATATAAATCTTTATCGGTACAGGTAATAATTGTCTGATTATCTCTTATAAAATTAAGCAGTTTATTCTGCCTTTTTATATCAAGTTCTGATAAAATATCATCTAAAAGAAGTATAGGTGTTTCTTTAAGTACCTCTTTCATAAATTCAAATTCAGCAAGTTTCAAGGATAAAATTATTGACCTTTGCTGACCCTGAGAACAATAGATTTTAGCGTCTTTTTCATTTAAGTAAAATTCCAAATCGTCTCTTTGAGGGCCGATTAAAGTAACCCCTTTTTGAATTTCTTCTTCTCTTACTTTTTTAAATTCTTGTAAGTATTTTTCTTCTATTTCCTTAACATTTACATTAAATTTACTGTTAAAACCGGGTTTATATTTAATTTCGATATTTTCTTTTTTATCTGATATATAAAAAAGAGCCAAAGTTGCAAGTGAATTTATTCTTTCTATAAAACGAAGCCTGTGAACAGTAATTTTAGATGCTAAGTGCGATAATTTTTCATCATATACATCAAGTAAAGAAACATTTATTTCTTTTTGCTTTAATAAATTATTTTTAAGATTTAATACTTTTTTATAATCTTTAAGTAATTTAAAATAATCGGGTTTTATCTGGGATATATCAGTATCCATAAATCTTCTTCTCTCTTCAGGAGAACCTTTTATAAGATTCAAATCCTCAGGAGAAAAAATAACGGTACTGAATATTCCAAAAAGCGCTTTTCTTGATGCCTGATATATTCCGTTTATACTTAACTTTTTATTTTTATCTTTATATAAATTAAATCTGGCAGACTGCTCCCTTTTTTGAGATATAAATTCTATTTCAATTTCACTTTCATCGCATTCAAATTTAATAAGTTCCTTATCTTTTACACCGCGATGTGATTTTGAAGAAGAAAATATATACACACTTTCTAAAATATTGGTTTTACCCTGTGCATTTTCTCCGTAAAATATATTTATACCTTCATAAAAATCAATATTTAATTCTTCATAATTTCTGAAATTTTTTAATTTTAAATTATTTAGTTTCATTATTCATTTCTAAGTCTTAAAGGTAAGATTAAATAAATAAATTCGTCAGTATCAACACCTTTTATAACAAGAGGATTTAGCGATGTTGTAAATTCCATTTTGATTTTCTTAGAATCACAAGCTCTTAGTGCATCAAGTAAATATTTGTGATTAAATCCTATTGTTAAATCTCCGCCTTTTGTTTCACATGAAACAGTATCTTCCGCTTTACCGTTTTTAGTAATTGATGACATATAAATCTGATTTTCTGATATATCAAATTTCAGCGGACTTTTAACATCAGGAGTAATAATTAAAGAACTTCTTATAATTGAATCTATAATATCTTTTGTATCAGCTGTAACCGTAATATCACTTGTGGTAGGAATAATGTGCTCATAGTTAAAGAAGTCACCGTCAATTAAATT
>JAZOMN010000058.1:0-10157 GCA_045654005.1 Clostridia bacterium | reverse complement strand
CCTTTATACATATCAGGCTTATCCTCAGGGTCAGGCTGATGAAGCATTCCCTTATATCCGTCACCTGTTGTTCTTGGTTTGTTGGTATATATTCTTGGTATGATAAAAATATTGTCCTTAACCTTTTCGTAAACAGTTCTCAGTCTTGAAATATAGTCTATCACACTGTCCTCATTATCTGCTGAACAAGGGCCGATTATTAAAATAAGTTTATCGCTCTTTCCCGAAAAAATATCTTCTAACTCTTCTTTTCTTTTTTTAACAATTTTTCTTTCTTCTTCCTTTAGAGGATAAAGCGTTTTAACCTCATCGGGAGAGGGTAACTTCCTCTCAAAAATCATACCCATTTTAAATTTTTCCTTCTTTCATTCTAACATAATAAAATATATACTGCTGTGCAAATCCGCTGTATAATCCGAAATTGAGTTCGGTATAATTATGAATTTCTTTCGGCTTAAGGTTATATAAACCCTCCATAGCCTTTTTAATCCATGTATCAACAGGAAATGCTTCTGATTTTAATAAGGAAAATAAAAGTACGCAGTCTGCCACTTTTTCCCCTACACCTTTTATTTTTAAAAGTTCGCGTTTCGCATCAGAATATGGCATTTTTATAAGTTTTTCATAAGTTATATTCCCGTTATATACATTAAAAACCGCGTCAATTATATATTTATCCCTGTACCCAATTTTAAGGGGCGCCAAGTCAGTTTCCGTTATATCCTTTAACTTTTCGGGAGTCGGGAATGTATAGTAACTTTTACCCTTATAGATAATTTCTTCGCCGAAAAGCGCTGATATACCCTCAACCGCCTTTTTTATTTTGGGAATATTATTCTGTTGGGAAATAATAAAGGAAATCAGGCACTCAAAAAAGTCCTGATTTAAAATTCTTATTCCATAACCGAACTCTATTGCTTCTTTTATAACCTTATCTTTTATAAGTTCTTTTTTTATTTTTTTGTAATCTCTTTTTAAATCTAAAAAATGTACCCAGTAATTTAAAAATTCGTCTTTGGTAACATTTTCAATTATAATATTACCGTCTTCTTCGTAAAATTCTGCGACCTTACCATTTGAAATACCGAAAAAATGACCCTTCTCTTCATTGAAACGAAAACACTGACCACAATCAAAAGTTGATTTTAAAGAGAAATCTTCAGGATTTTTTATTATGATTTTATCCTTTGAAAAAAGATATTCCATCTTACACATCCTCTAATTTCTTATTTAATTTTTCAAACTCTCCGTTTAAAAAATAACTTGATTTTAAAACAGTGTCTTTCGGTGCCTCTTCTTTTTTCCCTGCGCATCTGTAGTCAAAACTTTCGATAAATGAAGAAATGTCCTTTTCGTACTTTTCAAATTTTCTAAACTGCGCTTCGTTTATTTTTTCAATAATTCGTACAAATTCTTTTTCGGATAGTTTCTTTCTTGCGGCATATAGAATATTCTCATAATGAGGCATACAAAAGCCGCCTCCGTTTGCGACTTTTTCTAAAAACTCAGGGTCTTTTTTTACCATAAAAATAAAAGTATCAACATATCTTAAAAAATGATGTTCCACTTTGGAACAAATGGCACAATCGTGGTTAAAAGCCGCAATATCCATAATAAACTCATCAATTTTATTTATATCTTTTTTAAACAGTTTCTTTTTCGGTTTGAAATCTTTATATAATGCTTCTTTTACATTTTTAAAATGAGATTCGAAAATAAGAGAAAGCGCCAATGCTTTTGGCAGGGCATTTACCTCTTTGATATGTTTTTTACAAAAGCCTTTTTCGTTGGTGATTTTTCTGTAATCAGGCTCCATCATAGCAGGGCCTACTGCATATCTTATTTCTTCTTTTTCAAGCCTGTCATACAGTTTGCAAAAAGGGCAAAAACATTCCTCGGAAAATACCTCGTTTACAGGAATGGTATATATTTCTTCTTTCATTTTCTTTCACCTGCCTTACTTTAATTGTACATTATTTTATTAAAAAACTCAACATTAAATTGAACTTTTAACAATTTTGTTATATACTTAATAAAGGTGATGAAAATGAATTTTAAACGGCTTTATATTGAAATAACAAATATATGTAATTTAAACTGCAGTTTTTGTTCTCCCTTAAAAAGAGAAAAAAGGTATATGTCGTCAGATGAGGTTAAACACATCTTAGAAGAATTTAAAGATTTCAACTTACATATATACCCTCATATAAAAGGCGAACCTCTTTGCCACCCTGAATTTGAAAAAATTGTTTCTTTGTTTTGGCAATATAAGAAGCCCCTTAATATTACAACTAACGGCGTTCTTATTTCAAAATATTCTGACATCCTTTTAAATTATGCGCGTCAAGTTAATATTTCGGTGCATTCTTTACTCGACGGGCAGATTAAAGATAGTGATAAATATATGAAAGATATTCTTTCTTTCGGTCTTTTGGCAAGTAAAAATAAAAGCCCCAATGTAAGTTACAGGCTGTGGACAGAAAGTGAAAACGAAGCCTTAAAAAGCGAAAGTTTAAATGTAATTAAAGAAATTTCAGAAGCATTCAAAGTAGATGTTAAAGATGAAATTAAAAAAGGAAGAAATGCAATAAAACTATCTCAAAATGTATATATAAGCCTTATGAATAAATTTTCCTGGCCTGATTTAAAAGATGAGAGTATAAGAACTTACGGCAACTGCCTTGGTGCAAAGGAAATGCTTGGAATTTTAGCTGACGGAACGGTTGTCCCCTGTTGCCTTGATGCAGACGGCGTAATAAATTTAGGAAATATATTTAAAGAAAGTATTTTGGATATCTTAAATTCCGAAAGATTTTTAAAATTAAACGAAGGTTTTTCGGGCGGAATATTATCTGAAACCTTATGCAGAAAATGCACATTTTATAATTCGAGGAAAAAACATTATTAAAAATTTCAGGAATAAAGATATAAATGCGGGTCGTCGGGGACGCCGTCCCCTACAATAATATATTATGTAAAAAAAGAGGGCAAAATCGCCGTATGGCATGGTTTTGCCTTCCTTCATTTCGCACTTCACACTTCGAATTTCGCACTAAAAAAAGGTGAGTTTTACTCACCTTTTTTAAGTAGGTCTCTGATTTCTGTAAGCAGTTTAACTTCTTCTGAAATTTCAGGTTCTATAACTTCTTCAACTATCGGTTCTTCTTTTGGTTTTCTCTTAAGAGTTGCTATAAATTTAATCAGTAAGAATAAAACAAGTGCAGTAATAATAAAGTTAAATATCGCCTGAACTAAAAGTCCGTATGTAATTTCGGCTTCCCCGATTTTTACGGCAAGTCCTGAGAAATCTTTGCCGCCCATTAAAATTCCGATTACAGGCATAAAGATGTCTTTTACAAGGGAATTTGTAACTGCGTTAAAAGCAGTACCTATCATTAAACCTATTGCAAGTTCAATCATATTGCCCTTAATTGCAAATTCTTTGAATTCTCTTAAAAATTTTTTCATAAGTAAATCTCCTTTTTATTTTGCTCCCATCCATTTTTGGAAAAAGAGTTTGATTACATCGAAAATGTTTCTGTGTTTAACAGTCTCTTTGGCAACTATGTCAACCTCGCCCATCACACTGTCGCCTTTTTTAATACGCATAACACCGATTTTCTGACCTTTTTCAACAGGTGCTTTAATATTTTTATCCATTTCGATTTCTTTTGTTATTTCGCCTTTTTCGTTTTTATTGTCAAGTATAACAAAATCGTTCTTTGCAACACCCATAACTGTTTCGGTTTTTCCTTTTATTACAGATGTTTCTTTGATTTCTTCGTCTTTTTTAATTTTACCTTTAAATACAAAGTTGTTAAATCCGTAATCTAAAAGTTGTTTTGCTTCACTAAATCTTATATCCGATGTCGGTCCGCCCAAAACAACAGCAACAAGCCCTAAATCGCCCCTTTTTGCAGTGGCAGATAGACAATGCATTGCGTTTGTTGTAAACCCTGTTTTAAGCCCTGTTGCACCGTCATAACCTGTGTTTATTGCAGGGCTTAAAAGTTTATTTGTATTTGCAAGTGCGAATTCTCCGCCTCTTAGAGAATCCATCCATATAGTTGTATATTTTATTATATCGGGATGTTTGCCAACAAGTTCTTTTGACATGATAGCAACATCTCTTGCAGTAGAATATTCAGGCTCATTATCGGAAGGAAGTCCGTTCGGATTGGCAAAATGAGTATTTTTCATTCCAAGTTCTTCTGCCCTTTTATTCATAAGTTTAACAAATTCTTCGACTGTTCCCGATATATGCTCTGCAATAGCAACCGCCGCATCGTTACCCGATGCAATCATAAGTGCTTTTAACATATCGTCAACCGACATTTGCTCCCCAACTTCAAGATAAACTTGAGAGCCGCCCATTTCTTCCGCATATTCACTGGTTGTAATTAAATCATCATATTTAATTTTACCTGAATCTATCTCTTCCATAAGTAATAGGGCTGTCATAACTTTGGTGACAGACGCTATTTCCCTTTTCTCGTCTGCATTTTTCTCAAAAAGCACTGCTCCCGAAGTCTCTTCAACTAAAATAACGCTTTTAGATTCAATCTGGGAAAGTTCTTTCGAAAACGCACTTACTCCCCCCAGTAATACCGATAATATTAATACCAATGCAACTGTTCTTTTCATAAATAATCTCCAATCTATCTTGCTTTAATATTCGCAGGAATTTCTGCAATATGAAGCGAAATTTCTAATTTCAAACCAAATGGTGTTCAACTTCTGAGCGCCTTAGGATGTGCCTTTTTATAAATCTGGGTAATCCTGCTGTTAGCAAAATTGTTATAAATCTGAGTGGTGGAAATATCCGCATGACCTAACATTTCCTGAATTGATTTTAAGTCTGCTCCGTTCTGAATTAAGTGAGCCGCAAATGAATGTCGAAGCGTATTCGGTGTTATTTCTTTTTTTATTTTCGCTTTTTTTGCGTACTCTTTAATTATTTTCCAAAACCCCTGCCTTGAAATAGGATTGCCCTCGCTGTTAACAAAAATGTATTTCCCGCGTTTAAACACATCTTTATATTTTTTTAAATATACTTTTAATATATCTACCGCTTCGTCATGAAGAGGAATAACTCTTTTTTTATCCTTTTTATCGCAGGTAATATACCCCATTTTAACATTTATACTGTCAGTTTTAAGGCTTATAAGTTCAGATACCCTTATCCCTGTCGCATATAAAACTTCAAGCATCGCTTTGTCTCTTAATCCCTTAAAACCTGTTATATCAGGCTGAGAAAAAAGTTTATCAATCTCTCTGCCTGTAAGTATTCCCGGAATTTTTCTTGCATTCTTTTCATACTTTAAATCTTCAGCAGGATTTTTATCAATTAAATCTTCGTTATAAAGATAAAGATAAAACGCTCTTAACGATGCAATGTTTCTTGAAATTGTGGAAGATGCTTTCCCCAATTCTTTTAAATGGGAAAGATAATCTGAAACTGTTTTCTTAGTTGCTTTTATGTAATTTTTCTTTTCTTTCTCTAAATAGTCAAAATACAATTTTATATCCCTTTTATATGACAATAATGTATTTTCACTTAACTTTTTTTCCTCGCACAAAAAATCTATAAACGAGGATAATTCCTTTTCCATAGTAATGCCTCTTTTTTTTAAACTCCTCTTTAACCGTTGGCTTTAAGAGGGACTTTTTCATTGTAAGACAAAATTCGACTTTTGTCAAGTATTATGTCAACTATTCTATCAACTATTTGCAAAAAACCATTTTAATATATTCGATGTAAAATATCCCTCTAAAAGAGAGTAAATAACAGCAACAACTGCCACACCGAAAAATATTCCTAAGTAAAAGAGCAGATAATATTTAAAATTAACTTTAAACCGTATCTTTCCAAAAACCATACCTATTAAAGTTCTGGATAAAGATATACTGTAATTTGCAACAAAAAATATTGCAGGAATTAAAATGGCGGACTGAATAAAAAATAAAATAATGGCACAAAAAATTCCGTTTGAAAAATTGGTTGTTAAAAAACACGTAATCAGTCCTAAAATAAATCCTTTCTTAACAACTAAAAAAAGTATAACGGGAATTCCTATAACCGTAAATCCTAACAGCCATATTAAAAGCACCGTCTGAAAAGAAGAGGACAGAGAATTTTTAAAAATTTCAAGATTGTTCCCCGACCCATTTTTGTAAATTTCCTGTGCGTCCAAAAAGAATTCATATAATATTCCAACCTCTTCTTTGGAATAACAGTTATATATGTACGCACCCCCTATAATACCTGCAACAAACAATAAAGTAAGAACTATATACGAAACTAAATTACTAAGAATATGTTCCCTTACTTTTTCGGAAAGTACCTTTAACATATTTTTCATCCTTTCTTAACAGTATACATAATATTATGTAAATAAAGATTAAAATATGAATAGATATACTTTGTTTAATTAGGAATGAAGGTGCTTTCGGAATTTATTTCGGGTTGTCGAGGACGCCAACCCCTACAATATAATAAATAATATTACAATTTAAAAAAGGCAAAAACACCGTATGGTATGTTTTTGCCTTCCTTCATTCCTAATTCCTATCTTCTAATTCCTAATTAGCATACATTCTTTGCCATCCATATATGAGGGCAGTCTTCTTCGTATTCTACCTCTCCGTAAGGCTCAAAACCTAACTTTAAGTAAAAGTCTTTCGCTTGAAGTTGCGAATGCAAAATAAGTCTTTCTCCGTTATGTTCTTTAACATAGTCGATTGCACTTTCAACAAGAATTGTACCTATTTTAAAATTACGGTAATTCTTTAAAACTGCCAGTCTTCCTAAGATATATTCTTTTGGATTGTTAAGGGTAAATAATCTTAATGTGCCGACAGGAATGCCTTTATAGAAATATACAAAATGAGTTGCCTTATTGTCTATTTCGTCATACTCTTCTAAAAATCCCTGCTCTTTTATAAACACTTCTTCCCTTATTTCTCTTGCTTCTTTGGGAATATCTTTATATACTCTTATTTTGCAGTCCGCCATTCTTTTAGAAAAGATACATCCGCAATAATCCTGCCTGTATAAATTATACTGCTCGGATAATTCGCAGGAGCGTTTATATCCGTTTTCCTTTTTAAAATCGGAAACAAGATATTTTATATTGTACTTTTTCTCTAAAGATAAGCCAATTTCGTTTAACCAGTTGGAATTTTTATGAGGGCTTATTGAAAGAGTGGTAGTAACATAATCAAAGTTATTTTCTTTTGCATAAAGATAAGTCCTATCAAGACGAAGGATAAAACAGCCCTTACATCGCCCTGCACCCTCAGGATAAAGTTCTTTTCCCTTTGCAATATCAAAAAATTCATCACTGTTATACTTTGGAGCTACAATTTCAATATTACTTAAATTCATAAGTTCAAGAAGTTTTTTTAATTCTTCTAACCTGAAATTATACTCACTCTCCGGACTGATATTGGGGTTATAGAAAAATATTGTTATATTAAATATATCTTTTAATTTTTCTAAAACTGCACTCGCACACGGCGCACAGCAAACATGAAGAAGCAAAGAGGGTTTATCTTTGCTTCCTTTTATCTTTTCTAATTCATCTTTGTAGAGTTTATAATAATTCTTATTCATTTTAATTATATTCCTAATTCTTATCAGCATACGCTTGAATGGTAAGAATATCTTTACAGGTTTTTAATACTTCTTTTGTAGAATTTATACTTTCTTCGCCATTTATATCTTTTATAAATTCTTCTAAACCTGTTGTTTCATATCCATCCTTTTCATACGGCACAAAACCGCTTCCGCCCTCAAGTGCAACCTGCAGGAGCGCTCCGTCAGAACTGTCAATTCCTACCTCTTTACTGCCGCCTTTTAATTTATATTCGATAACACCTTTTGTTCCCCAGATAGTAATTCTCCAGTAGGTTTCAAGGTTAAAACCGCAACTTACAGGGGCAGCATAAGATACATCGCCTATAAACCCTGCACCGTTATCAAGTTCAACCATAAACTGACCGCAGTCTTTAAAAGATTTAACTTCCTTTGCAAAATGATTCCATGTACGCGCTGAAGTAACTTTTTTAAGACCTAACCCCGTAACAAAACGGATAAGGTCAATTCCGTGAATAGCAATATCATTTATAGTTCCGCCGTGCCTTCCTTCTTCAAAATACCACATAGGACGCACACCGTACTGCAAAGGATGTTGTGCAGTCATATTAACAGCACCGATTTCTCCTAAATCACCGTTTAATATAAGTTCACGGATTGTTTTCATACCTTTTTGAAAACGCATGGTAAAATAACAACCTACTTTAAGATTGTTTTTTGATGCTATGCTTTCAATTTCTGCAAGTTCGGTAAGGCTTGTGCAAATAGGTTTATCACCATAAACATGCTTACCTGCTTTTAAAGCCTCTATTGCTTCCTGACCTCTTTCTCCATAGCATCCGCCAAGGCAGATTGCATCAACATTTTTATCGTTTAAAACATCCTCAAATGTTTCATAATTAAATGAAAGTCCCAATCCGTCAGCAAGTGCTCTTCCTTCTTCAGTATCTTCCCACGCTCCAAGAACGTTTATATCGGGATTTGCCATTGCTTCGTGATAGATTTCTCCTGTGTGTCTGTGTTTGTACCCTACAAATACTAAATTCATATTTTTTTACTCCTTTAAGTGTATTACCCATTCACATATATTATACATATTTATACTTATCTTTTCAATATTATTTTGTCGTGCTTTTTAGCGATATACTCGCTCACGCTCGTGCGATATATTTGTTTTACAAATGCGATATACTCTCACTTTGTTCGACTGCGATATAAGATAAATTCCCTTTTCATTTTTGATATATCTCGCCTTTGGCGAGGATATTCAAAAATATATCGCATCGAAGATATATCGCGTACAAAGTACATATCGCAAATTCCGTCAGGAATTTATCTCGCTGAATTTAATTGTTATACAATTAAATTCTATACATTTCGGTAGATAAATATCTATCCCCTGTATCAGGAAGAAGAACTACTATATTCTTGCCTTTGTTTTCTTCTTTTTTTGCAAGGGATATTGCTGCAAAAAGTGCTGCCCCTGCTGAAATGCCGACTAAAATGCCCTCTTTAGCGCCCGACATTCTTCCTGCCCGATAAGCCTCGTCTTCCGATACTGTTATTATTTCGTCATAAATTTTTGTATTTAAAACTTCAGGTACAAACCCTGCGCCTATCCCCTGAATTCCATGAGCACCCGATTTTCCTTCGGATAATACAGGCGAATTTTTCGGCTCAACAGCAACTATTTTAATATTACTGTTCTTAGATTTCAAATACTCTCCTACCCCTGTTACAGTACCGCCTGTGCCAACTCCTGCAACAAATATGTCAACTTTCCCATCCATATCCTCATATATTTCAGGGCCTGTAGTTTCAAAATGTGCTTTAGCATTTACTTTATTATTAAACTGGTCAGGAATAAAACTTAAAGGGATAGTTCTTGCAAGTTCCTCTGCTTTTTTTATAGCACCTGCCATTCCCATTTTGCCGTCAGTTAAAACAAGTTCGGCGCCATACGCTTTTAAAAGTTTACGCCTTTCTTCTGACATTGTTTCAGGCATAACAATTATTACTCTGTAACCTTTTAACAGGGCAACAAGGGAAAGTCCGATTCCTGTATTACCGCTTGTAGGCTCAATTATAACTGAACCCTCTTTTATAAGTCCTTTTTCTTCGGCATCTTCTATCATTGCTTTTGCAACCCTGTCTTTAACCGACCCACCCGGATTAAAAAACTCCACTTTGGCATAAAGATTTGCCAGAAGTTTTTCTTCTTTTTCTATTCTTTCTAAATTTACAATTGGTGTTTTACCGATAAGGGCATCTATAGAATTATATATTTTCATTTTAAATTCTCCTTATATATGTTACATATATTATACATCTTTTTTTAAAATAAGACAACAAAAAAATTCTGGTTATAGCATACATTTGCACAAAGTGCAATATCATTGTTGCAAAGCAACACATCACTTGTCAAAGACAACATCATTTATCGGAGATAACATCGTTTGCACTGAAAGTGTAACTTCATTTTGTGTCCGCATTTTTGGAAATGATGTTCAGGCGTTGCCTGAAATGATGTTTGAACCTTCATTTCAAAATGATGTTGTGT
>JAZOMN010000057.1:0-1221 GCA_045654005.1 Clostridia bacterium | reverse complement strand
ACTTTTTCTTCTGTCGCAGGAGCGCTCATTGCCTCAGTAAGAATTTCTTCTCCTGTAACAAACTCTTCTTTTCCAAGTGCAAACCCCGAAAGGACAGCAGATGCACCTTTATACAAGGTTATTTCCATATTAAGTGGTATTTTATTTGAATTTGATATAACATTTTTTGAGATAATATCTTTAAATTTTTCTTCCGCTTTTTTCTCGTACGAAGAATACGGATTTTCATTCTTGTTGTAGCAGAACATCTTTTTATTATTATAGTCATTAAAATAATCCGTATAACCGCCACGATAAAATATGTTGTTTATTAAATCTATATCTTCTTTTGAAAGTTTTTCTCCGTCAAGTAGTCGTCTGTACCCGTCAACAACCGTTGCAACATAATACTCGTTCTTTAACCTGCCCTCTATTTTTAAAGAGTCTATCTTTAATTTTTTAAAGGTATCAATATAATTTAGGGAATTTAAATCCTTAAGGCTAAGAAGAGTTCCCTTTTTGCCCATAAGTTCATAGTTAAGTCTGCAGGGTTGAGCGCATCTTTCACGGTTTCCGCTTCTGTCACCTATGAAACTTGACATATAACACTGCCCTGAATAACAAACACATAGTGCGCCGTGAATAAAAATTTCAAGTTCACAGTCCGTGTTTTCCTTTATATATTTAATTTCGTCCATAGAAAGTTCTCGGGAGAGAACCACTCTTTTTATACCGTTTCTATATAGAAATTCCACTCCCTCAAGGTTGTGAACAGTCATTTGAGTTGAAGCGTGAATTTCAAGGTCCGGCGCAACCTCTTTTATTAAAGATACTGCTCCTAAATCCTGAACAATTACACCGTCCGCCCCTAAAGATGCAACATTTTTAATTTCAGATACAAAATCTTTTATCTCGCTGTCTTTAATTAAAGTGTTGAGTGTAATATAAGCCTTTTTGCCCCTGTTTTTTAGGTAGTTAATCCCTGCATCTGCTTCCTCAAAAGTAAAGTTTTTTGCACCATACCTTGCATTAAAAGAATTAAGTCCAAAATAAACAGCCTCAGCTCCTACATTAGGTGCCGCTTTTAATACTTTTAATGACCCTGCCGGGGATAATAATTCTGGCTTAAATTCCATTTTTTGCCCTTTCAAGTGCTCTTAAGCACTCCTCATATTTAGCCTTATATTCATCGGCTTTGCTTCTTAATTCATAAGTTTCCTGAGAATATTCTGTAACCTGCGC
>JAZOMN010000056.1:0-5537 GCA_045654005.1 Clostridia bacterium | reverse complement strand
CACCTTAAAGAAAATAAGGTTGATTTAATTGTACTTGCAGGATTTTTATGTATCCTAAAAGGCGATATTTTAAAAGAATATTCCAATAAAATTATAAATGTTCATCCGTCACTCATTCCGTCTTTTTGCGGAGACGGTTTTTACGGGCTTAAAGTTCACGAAGCGGCTTTAGAATATGGCGTTAAAGTAACGCGTGCAACTGTTCATTTTGTAAATGAGATTACTGACGGTGGTAAAATCATTATCCAGAAAGCAGTTTATGTAAAAGAGGGGGATACGCCCGAAATTTTGCAAAGGCGCGTTATGGAAGAAGCAGAATGGAAGATATTACCTCAGGCTATTAAACTTATTTGTAACGGAGGTTTATAATGAATATACTTAATTTATCAGAAGAATTAAAGAATAATACATATCCGGGCAGAGGAATTGTTATTGGTAAAAATGAAGACGGTACAAAAATGGTTATCGCTTACTTTATTATGGGAAGAAGCGAAAACAGTCGTAACAGAGTTTTTGTAGAAGATGGGCAAGGTATTAAGACAAAAGCATTCTTAGAAGAAAAACTTGTTGACCCAAGCCTTATTATATACTCTCCCGTAAGAGTAATTGATAATAAAACAATCGTTACAAACGGTGATCAGACTGATACTGTTTATGATTTTATAAAGATGGGTAAAACTTTTGAAGAAAGTTTAAGAACCAGACAGTTTGAACCTGATGCACCAAACTTCACACCAAGAATTTCAGGGATAGTTGAAGGCGATTTTTATAAACTTTCTATATTGAAAAGTGCAGACGGAGATCCGTCAGGCGACCACAGATATTTTTATGAATATTCAAATACAGGTTCAGGAATAGGTCATTTTATTCACACCTATAAATGTGACGGTAATCCTATCCCATCATTCTATGGCGAACCTGAATGTGTTGAAATTAAAGGTGACATCGACGCCTTTACTAAAAATGTATGGGAAAGTTTGAATAGTGATAATAAAGTATCTCTATTTGTAAGATTTATTGATATTAAAACAGGCGAATTTGATACAAGAATTATAAATAAGAATGTATAAGGTGAATTAAAATGAAAGAAATAGAATTAAAATATGGATGTAATCCCAATCAGAAACCTGCAAGAATTTTTATAAAAGAAGGAGATTTACCGCTAAAAGTTTTAAACGGTAAACCCGGATATATAAACTTTCTTGACGCTTTTAACAGTTTTCAACTTGTAAAAGAATTAAAGAAAGCAACAGGTCTTCCTGCTGCAGCATCTTTTAAACATGTAAGTCCTGCAGGTGCAGCGGTTTACAAAGAACTTTCAGATACACTTAAAAAAATATATTTTGTTGACGATCTGGAATTATCTCCTTTGGCATCAGCTTATGCAGCAGCAAGAGGAGCTGATAGAATGTCTTCCTACGGCGATTTTATTGCACTTTCAGAAATCTGCGATGTTCCTACTGCTAAACTTATAGCGCGCGAAGTATCTGATGGTGTAATAGCACCAGGATATGAACCTGAAGCACTTGAAATTTTAAAATCAAAAAGAAAAGGTACATATAATATTATCGAAATGGATATAGATTATATTCCTGAAGAAATTGAGAGAAAAGACTGCTTTGGTATAACATTTGAACAGGGAAGAAATAATGTTGAAATAAGTGAAGATGCATTATCAAATATTGTAACAGATAATAAAGATTTACCAGAAAGTGCTAAAATTGATTTAATGATTGCTCTTATAACATTAAAATATACTCAATCAAATTCAGTTTGTTATGTTAAAGATGGACAGGCTATCGGTATCGGTGCAGGTCAGCAATCAAGAATTCACTGTACCCGTCTTGCAGGAAACAAAGCAGATGTGTGGTATTTAAGACAACACGAAAAAGTTCTTAACCTTCCTTTCAAAGAAGACATAAGACGTGCAGACAGAGATAATACAATAGATGTGTATATTTCTGAAGATTATATGGATGTTTTAGCTGACGGAGTATGGGAAAACTTCTTTACAAAAAAACCTGAACCACTAACAATGGATGAAAAGAAAGAATGGTTAAAAACATTAACTGACGTTTCTTTAGGCTCTGATGCATTCTTCCCATTCGGAGATAATATTGAAAGAGCATATAAGAGCGGTGTTAAATATATTGCTCAACCAGGTGGCTCAATTCGTGACGATAATGTTATTGAAACATGTAATAAATACAATATGGTTATGTCATTTAATGGAATAAGGCTGTTCCATCACTAAAATTTTAAAAATTTAAAGGCATAAGAGATTGTAATCTCTTATGCCTGAAATATAGTTTGCGAGGATAAATATATGAATATATTAGTTGTTGGCGGTGGCGGAAGAGAACATGCCATTGTTAAAAAAATAAGCGAAAGTAAAAGAGTATCAAAAATATACTGTGCCCCCGGTAACGGCGGTATATCGGATATTGCAGAATGCGTGCCGATAAAAGTTATGGAATTTGATAAACTTATCACATTTGCAAAAGAAAAAAATATTGACTTAACAGTAATCGGTCCTGACGACCCGCTTGTTTACGGCATTTCAGATGCATTTATAAATGCAGGGTTGAAAGTGTTCGGACCTACTAAAGACGGAGCGCAAATAGAGGGAAGTAAAGTTTTTTCTAAAGAACTCATGAAAAAATATAATATTCCTACTGCAAAATACGAAGTATTTTCAGATTATAATGAAGCACTTTTATATATAACAAAGGAAAATACTTTTCCTACTGTTATAAAAGCAGAAGGTCTTGCACTTGGAAAAGGTGTTATTTTTGCAAATTATTTAAAAGAAGCAGAAGATGCCTTAAAAGAAATAATGGTTGATAAAGTTTTCGGAGATTCAGGTAACAGAATAGTTATTGAAGAATTTTTAACCGGTCCTGAAATTTCTGTCCTTTCATTCTGTGACGGTGAAACTATTGTTCCAATGGTTTCTGCACAGGACCATAAAAGAGCCTTCGATAATGATAAAGGCCCTAATACAGGTGGTATGGGAACATTTTCTCCAAGCAGAATTTACAGCGAAAAGTTACAGGAAGAATGTATGAACAATATATTTATTCCTACTGTTAAAGCCTTAAAGAGTGAGGGGATAACATATAAAGGTGTTATTTTCTTTGGACTTATGTCAACAAAAAACGGTGTAAAAGTTATTGAATATAATGCCCGTTTTGGTGACCCTGAAACTCAGGTTGTTTTACCAAGGCTTAAAACTGATATTGTTGATATATTTGAAGCCGTTTGTGACGGAACATTAAAAGATGTTAACGTAGAATGGGAAGATAATGCTTGTGTATGCGTTGTTGAAGCATCAGGCGGATATCCTAAAAAATATCAGACAGGTTATGAAATTTCAGGCCTTACAAATATAGAAGATAATATCTATGTTTATCACGCAGGAACAAAAAAAGAAGACGGTAAATACTTAACTTCCGGCGGAAGAGTTTTGGGTATAACTGCTAAGTCTAAAGACTTGGATACCGCAATTAAAGACGCTTACAATGCTGTAAAGAACATTAACTTTACAGATGTTCACTACAGAAAGGATATTGGCATAAAATGATAGCTAATAATATTGCCAAAGTTAAGTTATTCTTACAGGGACTATGTGTAAGGCTTGATGAAAATCAGGATGTTTTTAAGAATATACTGGTTACCTATAAATCAGGGGTTAAAGAATATTTTCTAAAAATTTATTATAAGGAAAATCTCGTTTGTGAATATCTTGGAGAAGTTAAAGAGATTAAAATAAGTGATATACCGTCAGTTATAACTAAAGACCTTGATAAGTATGACAGTGTTATTATAGATTATAATGACCGTATTTCAACTATTGAAATTTCAGGAGATAATAAAAACGTTTCTTCTAAAAACAAATCTCCAAAGGAAGAAGATGTTACCCTTAAAAATGCTACCGTAGGCGGAAGAGAATATATCATAAAGGGGAATAATGCTTCAGATTTATTAAAAGCAATCGGTATAATGGCAGATAACAACAAAATAAAAAATGATATGGTTAGAAAATATAATCAGATTGACCGTTTTGTTGAACTTATTTCTGATTTGAATTTTGATGACAATCCTAATGTTTTAGACTGTGCTTGTGGGAAAAGTTATCTTTCATTTGTTGTAAATTATTATTTAACTGAAATTTTAAAGAAAAAATGTTTTATATACGGAATTGACTATAACGAAGATGTTATAAATGCATCAAATAAAATAAAAAATCAGTTAAAATACAATAATATGCAGTTTATAAATGCAGATTTAAGAGAGTTTTCATTAAATAAAAAAATTGACCTTGTTGTATCGCTTCACGCTTGTGATATTGCTACTGATTACGCTCTTTATTCAGGGATAAAGCATAAAGCAAAAGCGATAATATGTGTTCCTTGCTGTCATAAGGAACTCTCAAACCAGATAGAGTATGAGCCTTTTTCAGATGTTTTAAAGCACGGAATATTCAACAGAAGATTTTGTGATATTTTAACTGATGCTTTAAGAACACTTTTACTTGAAGCGAACGGATATAAAGTGTCGGTTATAGAATATACATCTCCTCTTGATACTCCTAAAAATATAATGCTAAAAGCGATAAAAGTATCTGATAAAAATGAAAAGGCTATGGAAAAATATTATGCCTTAAAAGATCAGTTTAAAGTCAATCCGACTTTAGAAGCACTTCTTAATACTTGCGAGGTGGAAATATGAAACAATGTGTACTTTATGACAGAGAATGTATAGATTGCAATGAATGTAATCTTTGCGATTTAGACCCTGATAAAATCTGCGATAACTGTGAAAAATGTCTGCACCTTTCGGATGCTGACTATAAAGGCGTTGTTATTGATGAGATTTTATCAGAAAAGGATTATACAAAAAATGATGACGAATAATAAATACGGTTTAGCAAAAACTGCAAGTTATATAACAGGTGGCTCGATGGCGATATGTGCAAACTTGTCGCCTGTTTTATTTATTACATTTAAAGATATGTATAATGTTTCTTATACATTACTCGGGTTTATTGTTGTTATAAACTTTTTGACCCAACTTATAATTGATTTAGTATTTACTTTATTTACTAAATATTTTGATATACATAAGTGTGTGCGTATGACACCTCTTATTGTATTTATCGGACTTATTTTATATGGTGCTATGCCAATGCTTTTTCCCAAAATGGCTTATGTATGGATAATAGTAAGTACAATTATATTTTCTGTTGCTTCAGGGCTTAGCGAAGTTCTTTTAAGTCCTGTTATAGCAGAAATACCGAGCGAAAACCCTGAGCGTGAAATGAGCAAACTTCATTCTATGTATGCCTGGGGCGTTGTCGTTGTAGTGCTGATAAGCACTCTGTATTTAAATATATTCGGGTTTGAAAATTGGATGTATCTTGCTTTTTTATGGTCGCTTATTCCTCTTGCGGCGTTTCTCATTTTCTTAAAAGCAGAACTTCCTTTAATGAATAATACCCATAATGAAAAGAAAAATAAAAAATTCTTAAGTAAAGG
>JAZOMN010000055.1:0-12451 GCA_045654005.1 Clostridia bacterium | reverse complement strand
AACCCCTACAATATAGGGACAATAAAACCGGCAAAGCCGATGTTGTGGGCAATTTTAACATTCCCTTTACTTTGCCAACATACTCTGATTCTGTAGCCTTAATCGGTCTGCAATCATTGCTATAAATTCAGAATTTGTGGGATTGCCTTTGTTGGACTGAACGTTATAACCGAATATTTTAATCAAAGTTTCTTGTTCACCTCTGTTCCAGGCAACCTCAATTGCGTGGCGGATTGCTCTTTCAACTCTTGGAGGTGTTGTGTTATATTCTTTTGCTACCTGAGGGTAAAGTTCTTTTGTAACCGAATTTATTATATCTTCATCAACGATAGACTTTATTATTGCACATCTTAAGTATTTGTATCCCTTGATATGAGCAGGTATTCCGACCTTATGAATAATACTTGTAACTTTTGACTCTATAATTTCATCAATGTTATTGGTTATATATGAGTTTTCATCTACTTTTTCTTCACTCATTGCAAATATATTATTTTCCTCTATATCAACAGTCAGTTTTTTGATTATTTTAATAAGATTATCAGGATTGCAAGGTTTAGCAATAAAATAGTTTGCACCATATTCCATACACTGTCTTATTATTTTATCGGTTGTAACAGCAGTTGCAATAACTATCATAGGCATTCTTCTTAAATTAAGTTTGGATAACTCTTCTAAAATTTCAATTCCGTCTTTAAAAGGAAGTATCAAATCGCAAATAACAATGTCAGGCATTATTTCTTTTATCGAATCTATAACTTCTCTTCCGTCCGTAATATGCTTTGTAAATTCAATGCTCGTTTCCTTTTCTATCGCTTTTGTAAGTTGTTCTTTAAATACAATGCTGTCGTCTGCAAGCAGTACCTTAATTTTTTTACTCATTTTCTTTTTATCTCCTTTTATTATGAATTATTTGGTTGTATTTCCATTATATACCAATTTTTTCAGAAAATCAAGAGAAAATTAACAAAAATGGAAAAAAATACCAAAAGAATATAAAAAAGTTGTAAAATTGAGTAAAATAGTGTATAATAGAGTTAAGGGGATTGGAAAAAAACTTCAGAATGGACAAACTTAGCCAAAGTCCTTGACTTTGGGTCACCCGAAGGCGTACTAAGTACGTCGAGTGGCTAAGTTTGTTCATAGCAAAAAGCATAAATTTCAAAGATTTTTTTAAAAAATCTTTACCTTAGCATCACAATCTAAAAAAATTTAGGTGCTTACATATTGATATATCCCGCTTTTTGCGGTCTGGAGCTTTTTAACATCCCCAATTATTAAATTTACAGTTTATTCATAATAATTACACAGTATTATCACATAAAAATATTACTGTATAATAGAAAAAGTATTTGGAGGTACATACTATATGAAATTAAGCATTAAGAATATTTTTAAAAAAGCAGGAAATAAAGAAGAAATTATTTCGGGCTATAAGAATATGAGTAAAAAAACAAAAAGGATAATTGCACTGTGCCTTGTGGGTGTGATTGCTTTTTCTGTTGGTGCGGTTGCACTTCTTAAAAATAAAAAGGGCGACACTGATAAAATAAATACAGCAGTTGCAAATATTGGCAGAGTAAGGTCGGTTATCAGTGCATCGGGAACAATACAGCCAAAAGATAAATATGAGGTCGTGTCTTCAGTAAGAGGCGATGTTCTTTCGGATACATTTGAAGTCGGGGACTCAATAAAAAAAGGCGATGTTTTATACGAACTTGACAAAGATGAAATGTCCGATACTTTGGAAAAAGCACAACTTTCTATGGAAAGAACCCGTGATTCATATAACGATACTGTAGAAAGTGTTAATGATTTAACTGTAAAAGCACCAATTGGTGGCGTTATTTCCCAGATGTTTGTATCAGAGGGTGACAGTATTTCAAACGGAACAAAAATATGCGAAATTATAGATAAATCAAAAATGACACTTACCATTCCTTTTAACACATCGGATATAGGGTACATAGGCGAAGGATTTATTGCAGATGTTACATTGCAGAATTCATTTTATAAAACCACAGGGGTAGTAAAGAGAGTTTCGACAGGGTCTTTGATAAATGACCTTAATGTTGCGGTTTCTTATGTTGATATCGAGGTTGATAATCCGGGTGGTATCACGACAAGCGATACTGCAACTGCTGTTATAAATACTATTGCTTGTAACAGTGCGGGAACATTTAATTATGCAGGTAAAAAGACTGTGAGCGCAAAAGTATCAGGAGATGTTGCAACAGTATATAACGACATCGGCGACCAGGTATATGAGGGTTCAACTATCCTTGTTATTGAAAGCGATTCAGTTAAGGACAGTATGAAAAATGCGAACAGAACTTTAAGAGAAGCGCAAATTTCTCTTGATAAAACTTATGAACAACTTGATGATTATACAATTACTGCAAAAATAGATGGTACGATTATTGAAAAAAATATCAAAGCAGGAGATACGCTTGATAACACAAACGGTAATACAACTATGTGTGTTATTGCAGATATGTCGGTTATCAGTTTTACAATTTCGGTTGACGAACTTGATGTGGAAAAAATACAGATTGACCAGAAAGTTGACATTACAGCAGATGCACTTCCCGGCAAAAGATTTTCAGGGCATGTTAACAGTATAAATATCAATGGTTCAACATCAAACGGTGTTACAACATATCCTGTTGAGGTAATTGTTGATAATCCTGATGGTATGCTTCCGGGTATGAATGTTAATGCAGAAATAGTAATTGAAGAAAAATATGATATCCTTGTTGTGCCTGTATCTGCAGTTATGAGAGGAAATATCGTATATGTAAAAGAAGAAGATGCAAAGAAAAATAATCTTAAAATAATATCTGCAAATGACAACAAAGGAAAGAATGCAGAAAATGCTGATAAAAATAAAGCGTCTTCACAACCTGGCGCAACACAAAAAGGCTCATCTGAAAACATAAAGGCAGAAAACAAAACTGCACCAAACGGTCAGCAGATGTCAAATGGTCAACAGATGCCAAACGGACAACAAATGCCAAATGGTCAACAGATGCCAAACGGTCAGCAGACGCCAAACGGCCAGCAAATGCCAAACGGTCAACAGATGCCAAATGGTCAGCAGATGCCAAACGGCCAGCAAATGCCAAACGGTCAACAGATGCCAAACGGACAACAAATGCCAGGCGGACAGCCTAATGCATCGAAAGATACAAATAATTCAGGTGCTCAAAACAGACAGACAATGCCTGTAAATATAAGGCTTGGAGACATTCCTGAAGGTTTTGTGGCAGTTGCGGTTACAACAGGAATAAATGATGATGACTTTATAGAAATAACAAGCGGCCTTAAAGAAGGGGTTACTGTATATGTTAAATCAACCTCTATTACAAATACTAATACGAATATGATGCGTATGCCAGGCGGTATGGGCGGAGGTATGCCTGCCGGTATGGGTGGCATGGGCGGCATGGGCGGAGGCTCAGGCGCAAGAACAAACACTCAGAACCGTCAAAGAAATTAAAAGAGAGGGCGACAGGCTTGATTAGATTAGAGAATATATATAAGATTTATCAGAGTGGTGAAGATAAAATTCATGCTCTGGACGGAATAAATCTTCACATAGAAAAAGGTGAACTTACTGCGATTGTCGGCCAATCAGGTTCGGGGAAATCTACGGCAATGAATATTATCGGGTGCTTAGATGTTCCTACAAGTGGGCAGTATTATCTTTTAGGAAAAGATGTAAGTCGTTTATCCGAAGATGAACTTGCAGATATAAGAAACAAAACATTGGGTTTTATATTCCAGCAATACAATCTTATCCCGAAACTTAATTTACTTGAAAATGTTGAACTGCCTTTGGTATATCGTGGTGTTCCTAAAGAAAAAAGAGAACAAATGGCAAAAAAATCTTTGGAACGAGTTGGGCTTTCAGGAAGAGAAAAATATTATCCTTCTCAACTTTCGGGAGGTCAGCAACAGCGTGTGTCAATAGCAAGAGCGTTGGCGGGAGAGCCATCGGTTATTTTAGCCGATGAACCCACAGGTGCACTGGACTCTAAAACAGGTAAAGAAGTATTGGAATTTTTAAAGAAACTACATTCAGAGGGGAATACGGTTGTTATCATTACCCACGATAACAGTATTGCCGCACAGTGTAAAAGAATAGTAAGAATTCAGGACGGGAAAATTATTTCCGATGAAAGGATGTAAGAGATGAATTTTAAACAATCATTTACTTTAGCAATAAAAAGTCTTATGTCAAGTAAACTCAGGTCCTTTCTTACTATGCTCGGTATCATAATAGGTGTTGCCGCAGTTATTGCGCTTGTCAGCGTAGTTGAGGGAATGACCAACGAAATGAAGAAAACATTTGAAAGCATGGGGACTAATCTTATTACTGTTTCAGTAAGAGGAAGAGGTTCGTCAAGAGCAATTTCTCCTGAAGATATGATAGAACTCGCCATGGAAAATCCTGATGTTTTAGCAGGATGTTCGC
The DNA here is from genome assembly GCA_045654005.1 of Clostridia bacterium. Classification (GTDB taxonomy): domain Bacteria; phylum Bacillota; class Clostridia; order UMGS1840; family HGM11507; genus SIG450. The sequence goes on along the minus strand of JAZOMN010000055.1, from coordinate 7,974 downwards.
CAAATGCACAAACTTCCCAAACGGTTAAAGTAGATAATAACAATATTACAACAAGTGTTATCGGAGTCAGCGAAGATTTTATGACAATAAGAAATGTTGAACTTTCCGAGGGGCGGTTTATTGAGTTTGTTGATGTTGATAAAAAACAAAAAGTATGCGTCGTGGGAACGTACATAGTAAAAGAACTTTTTAATGGCGCATCTCCTCTGGGAGAAACTTTGAAAATAGGAAACGATGTTTTTACAGTTGTAGGTGTACTTACTGAAAAGGCAGATTCTGCGGAAAGCAGTGATGACGATAAGATTTTTATTCCCTACACAAAAGCATCAAGATATGCAATGATAACAGCATATTATTTTAGTGCAGTTGACGAAAACAGTGTTGACAAAGCAAAAACACTTATTGAAAATCATTTATATAAAATATTTTCAAATTCCAACAGTTATTCGGTTACTGCGATGTCAGAAATGGTGGAGACACTCGATGACCTTACAGGGAAAATGACCCTGATGCTTGTTGCAATTGCAGGTATATCCCTTCTTGTAGGGGGTATCGGTATTATGAATATAATGCTTGTATCGGTAACTGAGCGAACAAGAGAAATAGGTATAAGAAAATCACTGGGAGCAAAGCACAAAGATATTATGAGCCAGTTCGTTGTTGAAGCGGCAACCTCCAGTGTGATGGGAGGTGTCATCGGAATTGTTCTCGGGGCGGTACTGTCCTTTGCATTCGGCAAATTTATGGGGATGACGGTTGTTCCGTCTTTTAATGCAGTTGTAATAGCATTTTCAGTATCAGCCCTTATAGGTATAACATTCGGTTACTTCCCGGCAAAAAAAGCAGCGAAACTTAATCCGATAGATGCGTTAAGATATGATTAAGATCTTTGTTAACAAGAATGAAAGGAAAAGAATATGAAAAGATTATTGTGTTTTATAATTTTAATGAGTATGCTTTTATCCATAGGAATTTTCAATGTTTCGGCAAAAGAATATTCTTATTCCGATATGGCAGACTTTTTATCCAAAATGGATATACTTCACGGAGATGCTTCTAAAGGCGGAGATTATGATTTTTACTCATATCTTACAAGAGCGCAGTTTGCAAAAATAGCCGTTATGGCATCTTCTTATAAGAACAGTGTTCCTACGGGAACAAATACCTCTCCTTACAGTGATGTGTCAAGAGAACACTGGGCGGCAGGATATATTAAAGTTGCGGCAACAAATAGAATTGTAACAGGTTACCCGGACTCTACATTCAGACCTGAAGCCACAGTTTTACTTGAAGAAGCGGTTACTATTATGCTTAAACTGTTAGGATATGAAAATTCAGATTTCGGCGGAGAATGGCCTTACGGTCAAATGGGTATTGCAAATAATTTAGGGCTGTTAGATAATGTCTCGGCAACCATAGGAAGCCCTATGACAAGAATAGATGCAATTGCACTTGTATATAACACTTTAAATGAAAACACAAAAAGCGGAAATTCATACCTGCAATCACTTGGATACCAACTATATGAGGAAGTTGTTCTTATTTCATCTTCTTATCAGAATTCAAATATAGATTCTGACAAAGTTGTTACCTCTAACGGAACTTATAAAGTTTCTAAAAACTTTGATTTTTCCAAAGTGGGAAGCAAAGGGGATATGCTTTTAAAGAATAATAAGGAAATCGCAGGATTTTTTGCAGATTCAAAATCAAAAGAAACCTATGTAGTAATGGGAGTTCTTTCGGAAGATATTATAGTAAAAAACGGAACACAAAGTATAGTTTTAGACTTAACTGATGATACCGAAGCATATTATAATAATACTAAAATAACAGCAAGTACCCTGTCGCAAAGAGTTAAAGCAGGGGACAGTATAAGCGTTATAAAAGATAACAACAATTTTGTAAAATATGTTATTGTTGATAATCAGTCTATGGAAGGCCCGTTAAGAGTTACATCAAGTAATTTCCTAAGTTCTCTTTCTATGAACGCAAACGATGTAACAGTTATAAAAGGTGGTAATGTAGTATCTGCAAACTCTGTTGCAATAAATGATATAATATACTATTCAAAAGCATTAAATACAATCTGGGCATATTCAGAAAGACGAGTAGGTATATACGAACAGGCAATTCCTAATCAGGAAACACCAACACAGGTGGTTATTTCAGGAAATACCTACGAGTTAGAGAGTGCAGAAGCATTTTCAAAACTTTCCTCTACAGGAAGTGTTAAACTTGGGCAGACTGTGACTGTTCTTCTTGGAAAAGACGGAAAAATTGCAGATGTTCTTACAAACGGTGTAAATTCAGATGCGGTTTACGGATATGCACTTGAAACAGGTTCAAAAGAATATACATTAAATACTGAAAAATACTTATCATATTATATAAAAATAGCGACTGCAGACGGAAATACGCACGAATACGAAACCGATAAGGAATATCCGGGAGTAAGAGGAAAAGTGGTAAAAATTTCATTCTCTGATTCTTATGCAAAACCAACGGTTGTAAGCGGAGGAGGAGTTTCGGGAGTATTTAATTATAACGGCGGAAATTTCGGATCTTCAAAACTTTCGTCAAATGTTTCTATAATTGATGTAAAAGAAACTGCAGTTTCAGAAAACGGAGAATTTATCAAAGTTTATCCTTTAAGAATAAACGGCGTAACTATCAGATCTGAAGATGTTCTTTACTCTGATAAAAATTCAAACGGAGAAATAACAGAACTTATTTTAAAAGAAGTAACAGGCGATGCTTATCAGTACGGAATGATTATTTCAGCAAGTGAAAGAGGGGGAACAACCTACCTTTCAAATGGCAGTGAGAAAAGCACAGGAACATTTTTCACAGTAAAACCTAAAACATTTGTCCGTCTTGATTTAAAAGGCAGCCAGGTAAATGGTATTCACACAATAAACTCGGTAGGTGATGTTAAAGAATTTACCGCAACATATATAAAAGATTCTAAAGGAAATGTTTACACAATAAGCGATACTGTTCAGGTTTATACAGTTGACTATAATTTCAATTATAACCTTTCAACTCTTACCGAAGCAGTTACTAACAGTTCAAAATATTCTGTTACAGCATATTATGATAAAAAAGATGAAGACGGCGGAAGAGTAAGAATTATTGTTTTAAGATAATAAAAAGCCTCCCTTGTGTAAAGGGAGGTGGGTTTGCGTAGCAAACTCGGAGGGATTGTATTAAACAACCCCTCAGTCAGCCTATTGTCTGCCAGCTCCCCTTACACAGGGGAGCCTTTTTTATATTTCAGGGACAATAAAATTCCTTTGGTTTAGTTCATATTCAATCCGGTTTAATGTTTCAAGCGAGTCGGCTTTAACCGTGTGATAATGATAACCGTCAGTAATATTCATAAGTTCAGTAGATTTTCCGCTTTTTATTCCTTCAATAAATTTATCTATACCCAAAGAGGAAAAAATATTAAGGTCTGCTTTTATTTTCCCATATACTTTGTGCCATACAAAAACATCAGCAACAATTCCGCCTAACCCAACAATAAGATTAAGTTCTTCTTTGGTTTCTTCGCTTGTATGCTTTACTTTGAAAACTTTTTCTAATAGGGGGGACGAATTTATAATATAACCACGGTTTGTCGATATAATGTCATACCCTGAAGCCTTAAGAATTGCAATGTCTGATACTATAATCTGCCTTGAACAGTTAAGTTCTTTTGCAAGTTTACTACCTGAAACAGCACCTTTTTCAGAACAAAGTATAGAAGTAAGTTCTTTTCTTCTTTCATAAGGTTTCACTTAATCAACCTCCTATATTGCATGAAGATTTTTTAAAGATAAATCAAGTATAGGTGCAGAGTGGGTTAATGCTCCGCTTGAAATGTAATCAACACCAATGTCAGTAAGATTTTTAATGTTTTCTTTTGTAACATTTCCACTGCATTCAGTCTCAACTTTTCCTTTTGCCATTTCAACAGCAATTTTCATATCATCAGGTGTCATATTATCAAGCATAACAATATCAGCACCTGCATCAATTGCTTCTTTTAACATATCTAAATTTTCAACTTCTATTTCTATTTTTCTTACAAATGGAGCATATTCCTTTGCCATTTTAACAGCATTTGCAACACTTCCTGCCGCGCCTATATGATTGTCTTTAAGTAAAATACCGTCACTTAAATTATATCTGTGATTGTATCCTCCGCCTACTTTAACAGCATATTTTTCGAAAATACGCATATTAGGGGTGGTTTTTCTTGTATCTAAAAGTTTTGTTTTTGTGCCTTTTAAAAGAGATGCAACCTGATTTGTATATGTAGCAATACCGCTCATTCTTTGCAAGTAATTTAGCGCAGTTCTTTCTCCTGAAAGTAAAACTCTTATGTCACCTTTTATAATTCCTATAAGGTCCTTTGGTTTTACTCTGTCTCCGTCTTTAAAATAAAAGTCAAACTCTGTTTTATCGTCTAAAAGTTCAAAAACTCTTTTGAATATGTCAAGCCCTGCAATTATACCTTCCTCTTTTGCAATAAGTTCAACCTGCCCTAATTTGTATGAGGGCATAACAGAATTTGTGCTTATATCTTCGCTTGTTATATCTTCTTTAAGTGCGCCCAAAATCAATTCATCTGCTCTTAGTAACATACTGATACTATTCATTTTTTAATTTCTCCTTTTCTATTTCCTCTTTTACTCTGTTTTTGTATTTTACCTGATAATTGTCATAATCGTTAAGATTTATTTTAAATTCCTTTTTGTCGTTCTTTTCATAGTTTTCTATAATGTTTAAAGATGCTCTTTTTGCAAATACAAGGCTTTCTAAAAGCGAGTTACTTGCAAGACGGTTCTTTCCATGAACACCATTGCAAGCAGTTTCTCCAACCGCATAAAGTTTTTTCATAGAGGTTTTACCATCTAAATCAATTTTAATTCCTCCCATAAAATAATGCTGGGCAGGAACGATTGGAATTTTGTCTTTTGTTATATCATATCCGTTTTCTTTACAGTGGTTTAAAATGTTAGGGAAATGAGATTTTATTTCCTCCTCAGGAATATCAGAAAGAGAAAGCCATACATTTGACGAGTTTTCCTTCTCCATTTCTTCATATATCGCCTTTGCAACAATATCTCTTGGCAGAAGTTCGTTGACAAATCTCTCGCCCTTATTATTAAGTAAAATCGCCCCTTCGCCCCGTACCGATTCGGATATAAGGAAACTCCGTTCCTTTTTTTCGGTATATAAAGTCGTAGGATGAGTTTGTATGTAGTGAATGTTTTCAAGTTCAATATTGTGCTTTAAAGAAATGTATAAAGCGTCTCCAGTAAGATGCGGGAAATTGGTAGAATGCTTAAAAAGCCCCCCTATACCGCCTGTCGCAAATACTGTGTAATCTGCATATAGTTTTACAAACTCAAAATTCTTATTGTGGCATACTATACCGTAACACTTACTTTCCTCTTCTAATATATCAACCATTGTATATTCTTCTAAAAGAGTAATATTATCACTGAATTTTGCAAGGTTTAAAAGATGTGAGGTTATTTCTTTGCCTGTCTCGTCTTTGTGAAAAAGAATTCTTGGTTTTGAATGAGCACCCTCTTTGGTGTAAAGAAATTTGCCGTCTTCTTTTTTAAAGCGAACACCTTTTTTAACTAAATCATCAATAATTTCTCTTGAGGATTTAATCATTGTCTCAACAGATTCGGGATTGTTTTCAAAATGCCCTGCCTTTAGTGTGTCATTATAAAAATCTTCATAATCGTCCGCATCTTTTAAAACGCAAATTCCACCTTGCGCAAGGAAAGAATCGCTTTCTTCTGCCTTCCCTTTGGTAATTATCGTTATTTTCTTGTCTTTGGGTAAATTAAGTGCGCAGTACAGACCGCTTACCCCACAACCTGCAATTACTATATCGGTTTTAATTTCGTTTATCATATATTTAACATTCTTTCAAGAGGCTTAAATGCCTTGTCTATAGTTTCGTTGTCTAACTTAATCTCATTTTCAAATGTCTCAAGTGCTTTTAAAACATTCTTAAGAGTGTTTAATTTCATATCTTTGCATATAGGAAGAGTATCAACAAAATAAAATTCCTTATGAGGACTGTTTTTCTTAAGCTCGTATAAAACACCCTCTTCGGTAAGGATAATATATTCGTTGTTTGTATCTTTTTTTGTAAACTCTATAATGTCTAAAGTGCTTCCTAAAAAGTCTGCAATATCAGATACCTCTTTACTGCATTCAGGATGCGCTAAGATAAGTGCCGAAGGATGCTTCTTCTTTTGCTTTAAAACCTCGTCTAAACTTATCTTATCGTGAATAGGGCAGTACCCGTGATTTAAAATAATGTTTTTATCACTGATATTTTCTTTAACATATCTTCCTAAATTCTTGTCAGGGATAAAAAATATGTTCTTATTAGGAAGTTTTTTAACAATATCAAGTGCGTTTGAAGATGTAACGCATATATCAGAATACGATTTTAATTCAACTGTAGAATTAACATAACAAACAACAGCCAAATCGTCATATTCTTTTCTTAACTTTTCAATTTTTTCTTTACTTGCCATGTGAGCCATAGGGCAGTCAGCAGTAATATCAGGCATAAGTACAGTCTTTTCGGGGTTAAGAATTTTTGCACTCTCTCCCATAAACGAAACACCGCAAAATACTATAACATCGCTATTAGTCTCTTTCGCAATCTTTGCAAGATAAAACGAATCACCCACAAAATCTGCAATTTCCTGAACTTCACTCGGCGCATAAAAATGTGCAAGTATAATTGCATTTTTTTCTTCTTTTAAACTCAATATTTTTTCTTTAATGTTTTCCATAATTTCCAACCTTTTACATAGAAATTTCACATAATTATAGCACTAAACTTTACAACTGTCAAGTTAACTGTAAAGTTTTGGTGTAAAATTAAAAAAATTTTTATTGAAAATAATATAATTTAATGTTAAAATATAATATAAGCGAACATATTTTGGAGTGTTTGTTATTAAGATTTATATAGTAACTAAAATTGAAGGCGAATATGCGTATTTAATAGACAGTGAGGGAAATGAAATCTTCATTGCAATGGCACTATTACCACCCAATACGGATGTAGGCAGTAAATTGCATTATGAGATGTTTACATATACACTTATTTCGTAATTAAGAAATTTTTATATATAAGGAGGCGTTTAATATGAGTGATTTTGTATTAGCGTGTGCAACAACGGCGGATATGCCAAAGAGTTTTTATGTAGAAAGGAATATTGAGTATATATACTTCCATTTTCTTTTGGATGATAAACAGTATGATGACGATTTCGGGGAAAGTTATCCATTCAAAGATTTTTATCAGAGAATTGCAGACGGCGGAATGCCTACCACTTGTCAGATAAATGTTGACGAGCATATGGAATTTTTTGAAAAGTTTTTAAAAGAGGGTAAAGATGTGCTTTTTGTATCTTTATCTTCAGGGATTTCCGGGTCGTTTAATTCATGTCAGATTGCGGCAAACGAACTTAAAGAAAAATATCCGGAAAGAAAAATAAGAGTGGTTGACTCACTTGCTGCATCTGCAGGTTACGGTCTTTTTATGGACGAGCTTTACAAACTAAAACAAGAAGGAAAATCAATTGACGAAGTTTATGACTGGGCAGAAGAAAATAAATTAAATGTTCATCATTGGTTTTTCACATCTGATTTAACTCATCTTAAAAGAGGGGGAAGAGTTTCAGCATCATCTGCAATGCTTGGTACCATTCTTGGAATATGCCCTTTAATGAATGTAAGTTTTGAAGGAAAACTTGTACCTCGTAAAAAAATAAGAGGTAAGAAAACCGTTATAAAAGAAATTGTAAAAACGATGGAAGAATGCGCCTATGATAAAACTGCGTATAACGGAAGTTGTTATATAAGCCATTCCGCTTGTATTGAGGATGCAACAGCCGTTAAAGATTTAATTGAGGAAAAATTCCCTCAATTAAAAGGCAAAGT
>JAZOMN010000054.1:0-3038 GCA_045654005.1 Clostridia bacterium | reverse complement strand
GTTATATATAGAATCTTCTTTATTTCTTTGGTTTATGACTGGTGTCATGATTATTTAGGAGATTATAAGGATACATTAATTTCCAATATTTTATTCTATATGGCACAGCAGGAATATACATATCCGCCTATTAACGTAAGCGGTGTTAATAATGGTCATGAATCAGAAGGTGACTTTTTTGCAGGCCTGCTTCCTGCAGCTATCGCAATTTATAATGAATATTCTGATATGTATAATTTAGTTGGAGCAAAAGTTCTAAAAGAGCATGTTCCTACAAGAAACTATTATTATGATAAGAATACTCATACTCAGGGCAGTCATTATATGAGGATGACTTATGAATTTTATTTAAGAGCAATATTAGATAGTGGTGTTCAAAAAGGTATTGTAGAAGATGGGGCAGACAGTATCTTAATGGAATATGTTTTCGGGCTTCGACCTGATAATCAGATTATGAGAAACGGCGACCATAATGCTTCCGGTACCCGTGACGGCATTGAATTAGTTCCTACATCACTTTTCTATAATTCCAATTATCACAATAATGCTTATCTGAAGGATTTGTATTATAGAATTAGTCCAACTCAGTCTTTCGGATATGATTTAACATCGATATGTGAACCATTCTGGCTTATATTTAATAATCCATCATTAGAGCCACGAACATATACAGAACTTCCGCTAACCTATTATGCAGGTGATAGTGCAGGGACTATGTATGCAAGAACTTCCTGGGAAATGGGAAACGGAGATAACTCAAATCAAATGGCTGTAAGACTTAACTTAGAAACCATTTATGGTGCAGGGCATGACCATCTGGACGCAGGGCATTTTGATATTTACTATAAAGGGTCTTTAGCACTTGATTCAGGGCATTATAACGGCTTTACTTCAGACCATAACAGAAACTATTACCAAAGAACTATTGCCCATAACTCAATGCTTTTATATGATGAAAATGAAGAAACGAAACACAGAGGCATCGAGGTTACCAATGATGGTGGGCAAATTTACAAAGCTTCAGCAGGCGAAACTAATCTTGATGACAAGCAGAAAATAGGTAAAATCCTTGCAGCTGATTATTATGGAGAAGATATGTATAACCCTTCTTTTTCTTATATGAAAGGGGATTTAACCGATGCGTATTCTACGGATAAAATGGAAAATTATACCCGTTCATTTGTTTTCTTAAATTTCTTTGACGATGTTTATCCCGGTGCTTTAATCGTTTTTGATAAAATGACCTCTAAAGACGCTAATTTTAAGAAAACATGGCTTTTACATACTCAGGAAAAACCAACAATAAGCGGTAATACTGTTATAGCAAATAAAACAGAAGAAGGAGATAACGGCAGACTTATAAATACAACACTTCTTCCAAAATTAAATAATGCAAATATAATATCAGTCGGTAGGCCTGGTTTTGAATTTTCAGTTAATGGAAAAAACTATGATGCAGATGTGTCAAAACACGCAAAGGATTACGGCGAATGGAGAGTTGAACTTTCTCCTAAAGAAAGCGCTAAAACCGATTATTTCTTAAATGTTATCCACGTTACTGAAAATAATAACAGTATTGAACCTTTAACTCCCGAACTTATCGAATCAAATGAATTTGTTGGTGTAAAAATTAAAGACCGTATAGCCTTCTTTAATAAAGATGGTGAAACCGAAGACGATAGTTCGAAACTTAGCAAAAGTATGTCCTTTACCTTTGAAGGAGATGGGACATACGCAATTTTAGTTACCGATTTAAAGAGCGGTGAATGGAATATTGAAAAAAATGGAGAAGATTATTTAACTAAAACCGCAACCGAAAACGGAAATAACCTTGTCTTTTCAGGCGACGCAGGAACTTACACACTTTCATACGATGAAAGTAATGAACCTTTATTCCGTGATATGAATTATAAAAATCATATCAAAGAATCAAATGACGAAATTTCCTACATAAAATTTAACGGATTTTATCATACTGCATCTTTCTTTGAAGAAGACGGTAAACTTTTTGTTGATTCAAATGCAATTTCAAAATACCTTTCAATCCCTCTTAAAATAGAAGGTGACAAACTTACATACTCGATTGAAGATAAAGAACTATCTTTATATGTAAACAAAGAAGATGCTAGATATCAAGACGAAATATACTATGTTAATGTTAATGCTTTAAAAGATTCGCTTTATGAAATGTTTGAAGATTTGTTTTATATTGACTGGGTAAAAGAAAACGATTATATTTACAACCTTACAATATTCAAACGAGTCAAAATTCCAATAACATCGGGAGATGTGTTCAATAATTGTGATTTTAACAATGAGAAAGCACTTTATGTAATCGAAGGTACAGAAACCCTTTCCGATGAAACTATCGGTATAAAACTTCCTGTAAATTATGAAACAAAATCTAATTTTGCGGGAGTTATAAAAGGTATTGAAGGTAAAAATAATATAGAAATTACAGGTACAAAACCTTTATTTTATGATTGCAAAAGTTACTATGCAAAAATTAGCAACTTAACTCTTAAAGGAAATACTACTTTAGCTCCTGAAAAAACAGAATTTGGGGTACTTATCGGAATAAGTAAATCAACAAAAGACCTTGTTTTAGAAAATATAACAAATTATCTTGATGTTAAATCTCCCAATGATCTGAAAAATAAAACTTGTCATGTCGGCGGTTTGATAGGTTATCGTTGGAATGGTGACACTGTTATTAAAAATTGTATAAATTATGGCGATTTTGATTGCGATTATGATTACAACTTTGATACAGATGGTGAAAGAACTGCCGGTACTCGTGTCGGAGGTCTTATATCTACGACGAGAAATGGTAAAACAATTATAAAAAATTCATATAACTATGGTGAATTAAAAAGCAGTTGTGTTCAGATTGGCGGTCTTCATAGTTATGGATATAATGAAAATTCTTTTGTTGAAATTTTAGATTCAGGTAATTACGGAAAAGTTTCAACATATTCAACTTACTCTGCAGTTGCCGGTGGATTGTCTGGTTTTGCCTATAACTGTGATATAAGTAA
>JAZOMN010000053.1:0-3121 GCA_045654005.1 Clostridia bacterium | reverse complement strand
TTGTTGTTTGGCTTCGCCGTCAATGTCTTTATCCTCTAAAATTTCTACCGCTAAACAGGAGAACTTAAGGTCATACTTTTCTGCAATACCTGTAATTTTTTCAACAAATTCAGGCTCACTAATGGTTGAACGTGAAAAATTTATTGTGTATTTATAATTTTCTCGTTGTTCTTTATCGTTAGATATCCATTTGCAGTTTTTCTCAAAAATATAATAATCAAACTTTTCATTAATTCCAACCGAATCAACGGCTGACAAGAAACTTTTCGGTGTTAAAACACCTTCGCTTTCGGAATTTAATCGTGACAAAACCTCTGCACCTATAATCTTTCCGGTCTTTGCATCAATAACAGGCTGATACTCAAGGAAAAAGCGGTTATTATCAATTTCTTTTTCGATATTATTTTCAATTTTTATCTTCTTTTCAAGGGCTTTGCCAATAGTTGAGTTCCACTCTGAATAATGCATTATTCGATTTTTAGCGACCATACACGCCTGTTTTGCGCGAATAATTGCATCATCGAACATTACACTTGAGCTACCAGCAAAAAATATACCAAACCTTATATTAACGATATTTAGTGCGCTGTATTTTAAAAGGCGCTTATTAAGTTCTACTTGACAAAATTCCACCTTGCTCTTTGCAGAAACACTATCACAATTTAAAAGAGCAATAAAGTTCCTTTCATCGTAAACAGAGACAAAACTATTTTTTTCACTTGTTAAAGTATCAAGCAAAATTAGTTTTATTTCAGATAAAAGGTCAGGTTCGCTAAATAGTCCTCTAAGGTTATCTGCCGAAAGACTAATATAAAGAACCGTTCTATCTTCTCTTGATTTTCCTAATTTATTAAAAACGGTTTCAATTTTGCCCACAGGGATAAACTGTTTTTCTGCTAGTCCTTCTACCGTTTTTATACCCTTTATAGCAAAATAAACACCTATTGCCGCAAGTAGAACTACGCCTAAAACTAAAGCGGCCATAACTACGTATGGATTTTCAAATATATGCATATTTTAAACTCCTATATCTTTTTAAAGATTGGAAATTCGAGGGTGCCACCCGACATTTCAAGGCCTATGGTTTTTGCCGCCTCGATACATCTAATTCCGTCCGTTCTTGCCCTCTTTTTGCGAGATAAAACTTCTTTTAAAAGAAATGGTATTCCAAAAACTAACATTCCTCTTATAAGGTCAGATTTTGAAATTCCTTTTCTTTTATATTCAGCTAAAATTTCAAAGAAAGCATAGTTAAAGGCTTCTTTATCAAGTTTCTTTGTTTCATAATTAACAGATTTTGCCCATCTGTAAAACTCTATAAATTCTAGGGTATTTGTGTTTCTTCTGAAATAAATTCCGTTAATGTAAAAGTCTTCTTGTGCTTCTGTCATAGACTTTAAAAGCGAGGATAAATAGTTCTTTTGAACATTTATAACCTCTTTTCTTTGTTTTTCCAAGGTGGTTTCGGTTATCTGTTTATCGTGCAGTCTATATATCATAAGATACTCTGATAAAATCTCAACCCTTTTGCCATTTAGAACAAATCTTGTCCAAAGTTCCATATCTTCAGTACAGGTAAAGTTTTTATCGTAGCCAAGTTCTTTAATTACATCCGCCTTAGCAATAATGCCCGGATGAAGAATAGGGTTTGTAACTAAAAGCAAGGCTTTTATTGACTCACTATCTCCCTTGCCCCCGCATCCACCCGAAGAATAAACACCATTTTTAAGGGTCAAAAATCTGCAAGAAGAAAGGTCTACATTCGGGTTTGCCTCCATAAAATCATACTGCTTTTTCAGTCTGTCAGGCAGGCATATATCGTCGGCATCCATTCGGGCGATATATTTGCCCTCTGCTATTGATAATGCCTTATTTAACGAAGACGGAAGCCTTAAATTCGTTTCGTTGGTATGTACTTTAATTCTTGAATCTATTAAAGAATATTTATCCAAGATTTCTGAGGTTTTATCATTAGAGCAGTCGTTTATTATAATAAACTCCCACTCTTTAAAGGTTTGTTTTATTACGCTTTCAATAGTTTCTGCCAAATAGTCTTCACCATTATAAACACTCATTATTAAAGATATTTTAGGTGCTATATTCACTTTTTCAACCCCTTTTTTATATCTTTTATTTTTTTACATAGATAGAGGAAATAAAAGGCTATCCTTATTTGTTCCTTCTTCATTAAGAATATTGTAATTTTACTCTTTATTGTTATATTTTCAAAACGGGCTTTTTTGATTTCTTCAATGTGTAAAGAATTTAAAATAGCCTTTTTTATTTCCTTTATGGAACCAAAATATCCGCCTTCTGCTGCTGATGCTAAAATCGCAAAACACAAAAAACAGGAATAACGGGAAAGCAGTTCTTCAAAATAGTCAGGTTTTTTAACATCAAGATTTCGAAGATAACTAACCGCTTCTGCAATCTCGGAAATTTGTCTTATTTTAAAACTTGTTGTAATAGAATCTCCGCGAATGGTATAAAGGTATATGGGCTTTTTGCTCATATAAACTAAATTCGCATCCAAATAACAAGGGGTGGTGCAACTCGCATCCTCACCCATAATAATTGATGTGGGCAAATTCATTTGATATTTTATGGCAAGTTCCCTCTTTATTGCTTTGCCCCACAAGAAATAAAAGAGGTTATGCATATTCTTATTAGATAGAAGATTAGGATAGATTTGTTCTTCTAATCTTTTTTTATCGTATAGTCCTTCTTCGGCAAGGTCATCTACTACTTCACCTAATTTATCATTTGTATAAATCCTATAAGAAAAAGAAACCATCTCTGCTTTGGTGTCCGAAATAATTTCATAAGCACTCATTAGTGCGTCGGGAGTAATCGCATCATCGCCGTCAAGATTAAATATATAATCTCCTTTTGCTATGCTGATTCCCGCCTGTCTGGCACTTACTAAACCGCCGTTTTCTTTGTGAATAACCTTAATTCTATGGTCATTTTCGGCATACTCATCACAAATTTTAGGACAGTTATCAGGAGAACCGTCATCAACTAAAATAAGTTCAAAATCGGCAAAAGTTTGCGACAGTACGCTATCAATGCAACGGCTTAAATATTTTTCAATATTGTATATCGGAACAATTACCGAAAA
>JAZOMN010000052.1:0-1413 GCA_045654005.1 Clostridia bacterium | reverse complement strand
GCATTGATGACTACTTTGTTATTAATTGACTTGTCCACACCTATACGTCTTGCTATGTATCCGGCTTTACCTGCCGCTTTGCCGCCTTTAACATACGGGCTTTTGAAAACTACCGCGACTGACATAAAATTTCCTCCTTTCTTCAAAGCACCACTTTGGCATCCCTTGTTTTCTTGCTATACCTGCATTTGCAAGATATTGGATGCTCATTTAGCACCAATTTTTGAAATCTTCCCCTGATAGGGAATCCCCCGAACGGCACTGCCGGTCGGGGTTTGAGGGCACGGAGATGCTGCTTCGGCACCGTGCCTTTATCCTGCTTACTTTTAATTAGCGGATATTCCTCAAATTAAAGAGTTTCTTTTCATACTTTTCACATCCTTTCAAAAGAAAAAACCTTCGAACCATTGACTTTCGGAGAGAGAGATGATATAATCAAGAAATAAAGGAAGAACAACTTTATTTCTTGGTAGAGATAGTTTAACATAATCAGAAACTTTTGTCAAGACATAAAATGTTACAATTATATTTCTTTAATTTTGAGGTGAGAAAATATGAATTTAAGAGTTGAATTTACAGGAGAAAAAATTATAATTCATACAGAAAAAAAGACGGTAGAGTATCAGCTTGGAACCATAACTTGTATGATTTCTGCAGGTGAATGGGATGAGCTTTTACAGTTTTTAGATGCAGAAAAAGATTATAAAAAGTTAGAAAAGTATGCTGCTAATTTTTTAGATAGGTGTTTTTATAGCAGAGAGAAAATTTCAAAAATAAATGGATATATGCTCTGCGATGGTGAACTGAATTTAAGCAATAAAAACTATATTTCAAATAAAAAAGTAAGCGGAAGAATGTTTCAGGGAAAAGCAGATTTAGTTGTTTCAGATATTTATTTAATTGACTCACTAATTGATTTAATTAATCTTGAAATGATGTACGCAGTTATCAATGATATGCCGATTAACAAATGCAAGAATTGTAATAAATATTTTGTTGCCGGCAATGCCGCAGCTCTCTTTTGTGACAGACTTTATACGGAAGATAAGACCTGCAAACAGTTCGGTGGAAAGAAATCTTTTGTTGATAAACTGAAAAAAGACGAGGCGCTTTTAAGGTACGAAAAAGTATATCAGGCGACATACTATCGTTTGCGAAAAGCAGAAACACAAGCTGAAATAGATGCATTAAATAAGCGCCTAGATGAACTAAAAAACTGGCGAGTAAGATACAAAAACGGAGAGGTTAAAGAGAAACCTTTTATCGAATTTGTTGAAGGATATGGATGGGTAAAGAAGGAGTAGTTTTTATGAAATATCTCAAATATTTAATAAAACAAGATGATATATTAACTGACGACGGAGAAATTGTCGAAGTATATGAATTATCAGACAACATTGACACAACTTCTTT
>JAZOMN010000051.1:0-1800 GCA_045654005.1 Clostridia bacterium | reverse complement strand
TCTTTTTAGGGGATAGGAAAAAAGCTTCAGAATGGACAAACTTAGCCAAAGTCCTTGACTTTGGGTCACCCGAAGGCGTACTAAGTACGTCGAGTGGCTAAGTTTGTTCATAGCAAAAAGTATTAATTCCAAAGATTTTTTTAGAAAAATCTTTACCTTAGCATCACAATCTAAAAAAATTTAGGTACTTACATATTGATATATCCCAGTTTTTGCGGTCTGGAGTTTTTTTACATCCCCTTTTTTTTTGGAATAATTTGTCCTATGTTTGGCATAGAATATAATATACAATTTCTATGACAAAGGACTGAAAATTAAATGAAAGATTTTTATCTTGAAATATTAAAAAAATTAAGACAGCCTGCAAAAAAGGAAAACGAAGAAGTATTAAGGATAAAAAATGCTCTTTTCGAACTTAAAAGAGCAAGAAATAATTTTGATATGGTAGTAGGGGCAGATAATGTGGAACTTGCAATTTTAGAACTTAATGCAGCAGAAAAAAGGTATCAGAATCTTTTGAAGGAAGCAAAGGAAAATTCCTTAAAAGATATATTTACCGAAGGATTAAATTATGATTTAAGTAAGTCTTTTGAATAGTGCCGGAATTGTACATTTAAGAGAAATTATTATTTGCCTGATACTTACATTTTCACTTATATACTTTTTTAAAAAACCGCTTATATGGATTTTTAAAGTTATAATAAGAGGAACATTTTTTTCGTTTGTAATGTTTCTTATAAACTTTATTACATTGTCTTTTAATTTCTTTGCAGGAATAAACCCCGTAACTTCCCTTATTTGCGGTTTGTTTGGAATATATGGGGTTATACTTAATTATTTACTGGCTTTTATTTTTATTTAAACACTCTAATTGGCGACTATCGGGGGTTGTTTTTATCTAAAAAGGCTTCTTATAGCCTATATTGTACCATATATAGCCTACATTGTCAATAGCATTGGTCTATAATTAGCCTATAAATTATAGGGGGCAATAAAATGGATACATATCAAGTAGTAAAAAACAGAATTTTATATTTATGTGAAGAAAAAAGAATAACAATAAATAAACTTTCAACTGAATCGGGGGTTGCGCCTTCAACAATTAAAAATATATTATATGGGAAAAGCAAAAATCCCGGTATTGTTACTCTAAAGATGTTATGTGATGGATTAGGAATAACTTTAACAGATTTTTTTGACACGAAAGAATTCAAGTGTCTTGAACAGGAATTAAAGTAAAATGAATGATATAAATTTACCAAAGCGAAAACCCACAAGATTAAAAAATTATGATTATTCACAAAAAGGTGCATATTTTATTACGATATGTACACATCAAAAAAGACGTTTATTTGGTGCGATTAAAGACGCAAAAATGAGATTAAATGATTTGGGTAAAATTGTAAATCAAGAGATTTTAAAAATTGAATCTCATTATGAAAATATATCAATAGATAAATATATTATTATGCCTAATCATATACATATGATTGTTGTTGTTTCAAAATCGGAACGGATAAATCCGTTCCCTACAATAACGAGATATGATGTTTCCAATGTTATAGGAAAATTTAAGGCCGGTGTTTCTAGAATTGTAGGGAATGCATTTATGCATTCCGACAAAAGAACGATTTGGCAAAAATCTTTCCACGACCATATAATTCGTGACGAAAAGGATTACAAGAAAATATGGGAATACATAGACACCAACCCTTTAAGATGGGAATCAGATTGTTTTTATAGTAGCGAAACGGAGCAGTGAATTTCACTGCGCCGTTTAATTTTCTTATACTGAACTTT
>JAZOMN010000050.1:0-2449 GCA_045654005.1 Clostridia bacterium | reverse complement strand
CTTATACATATCGCTGAATTCTTTATTTTCCTCTGTTTTAACAGTACTAAGATATTCATGAACTTCAAATGAATTATGGTGAATTTCGATAAAGCAAACTGCGATATTGGAACAATGGTCAGAAACTCTTTCATAGTTACTTAATATATCTGAAAGAATAAATCCAAGCTCCATAGTACAATCGCCCTGTGTAAGTCTTTCGATATGACCATTTTTGATTTTTCTGTTAAGACTGTCAATAACCTGTTCTAAAGGCTCAACCATACTTGCAATCTCAATATTATCTTCAGAAAGTGTTCTGTATGATAAATCAAGAATTTCTTCAACTGCTGAAGATATAACCTTAATATCTGACCACGCTTTATCAGAAAAAGTAACCTTTTTATCAAAAATTTCTTTTGCACTTTCTGCAATATTCAAGGCATGGTCGGATATTCTTTCTATATCTCCGATACAATGTAAAAGCTCAGTAACAACCTTACTGTCTTTAACAGACATCTGGGTTGCAGCAATTTTTACAAGATATGTACTTGTCTTATCTTCGTATTTATCGACTAAAGTTTCTAATTTTTTAATTTCCTCAAATTCATTCAAGTCAAATTTATATAGTAACTTTGTAGCTCTTTTGAAACTATCAACTGAAATTTTTGCCATATCGCATACAAGTTCTTTACATTTTTCAACAGCAAAAGAAGGCATTGCAAGAAAACGATCATCAAGAGTATCAAAAACATCAATTTCTTTTTCATCAGAACTCTGTTTGACAGTTTTATATGCAAGTTTTTCTATAAATGAACAGAACGGTAATAATATCACAGTTGAAATAATATTGAACAATGTATGTATAACAGCAATATCAAATGCAGATGCTTGGTTTTGCATAAATGAAAATCCTACAAAGTGATTCAAAAGATAAAAAATCCCTGCAACAATAATTACGCCAATCATTTTTATATAAAGGCAGGATAATGCAACTCTTTTTGATTCGGCATTTCCGCTAATTGATGAAATAATAGGGGTAATTGTAGTACCTATATTCTGCCCAAGTATAACAGGAAGAGCTGTAGAATATGGGATTACACATGATAAAGAAAGCGCCTGTAAAACCCCAACCGATGCAGATGATGACTGAATAATTGCTGTAAATAAAGTACCAACTAAGATACCCATAACAGGATTATCAGAAAACATTGTAAGAATATTTATAAAGCTCTGATTATCTCTTAACCCTTCAACCGCACCACTCATGGCATCCATACCAAACATAAGGATAGAGAAACCTATAAAAATCGTACCGGTGTTTTTATTAGAATCTTTTTTTGAAGCCATAATCATAAGAAGACCTATCAACGCAAGAATAGGTGTAAAAGATTCCGGTTTAAATAATTTGATTATTGTTGCTGTTCCCTGAATGTCTGCTGTACTAAGTAGCCACGATGTAACAGTGGTACCAACATTTGCACCCATAATAATACTTATTGTCTGACTAAGTTTCATTATCCCTGAATTAACAAAACCAACAAGCATAACAGTTGTTGCAGATGAAGACTGAATAACGGCAGTTACAATAAGTCCAAGAAAAAATCCTTTAAATCTTGTAGAGGTAAGCCTTGCTAATATTGACTCAAGCTTTCCTCCTGCCAATTTTTTAAGTCCATCACCCATAAGGTCCATACCATATAGGAACAGTACCAAGCCACCTATAAGGCTTAAAATATTAAAAATATCCATTTATGTTCTCCTTGATATATATCTTATGCTATTTAGTAAATTCTTCAACACATTCTTTAATAGTTTTGATATCTTCTTCTGATATTTCCTCATCAAAATCAGAAAATGTGTTATTTAAAATGCTGTTCCCTGTAATCATTTTATACCATAAAAGCCCAACCGCATATCTTGCTGCACCTAAACTTAAATGACCTAAATCTCTGTAAATTTCCGAAATACCACTTTTGATAAGTTTTTGTATCAGTTTTCCGGATGGAATTATAAAGGAAGCATGTATATCATCTGCTGCTTTTTTATATGAATTTATAATATCGGAAAACATTTCATCCTGATTTGAGTAAAGTTTTTTATCCGGGCGTTTATCCCAACCTTCCAGATATGCCCATGTCTCATGAATAACGATTTTTACTTTTGGGCAAAGCTCTCTTATATACTCACAAAGCTTATCAATATATGGTTTATATGATTCATAATCTATACTTAAAATACTTGACTGTTGAAGGGTAATAATATCCCATTCTCTATTAAGAAGTGCTTCTTTTAAAGAAACTTTAAAACCAGTACTTTCTCCGTTCATTTCAAGCAAATATGCTTTATCATTGCTAAGCATATTTCTATAATGAAGCGACAAAGGACATCCGCCTATATATAAATTAAATGTTGTAAGTTTTACACCGTCACTCTTTGCGATTCGATTTATGTATCTTTGTGCATCGCA
>JAZOMN010000049.1:0-5114 GCA_045654005.1 Clostridia bacterium | reverse complement strand
ATTGATATCTACTTTTGTTGTGTGCTTAAATTGTTTTTTGCTTTTTTATAAGCAGATGGAGGCATTTTATATTTTTTCTTGAAAATCATATTAAAATGGGCGGGAGAAGAAAAACCGCATATATCTGAAATTTCGGTAAGTTTTTTACTTGTGGTAAACAAAAGCTTGACCGCTTTGTTAAGTCTTAGTGTATTGATATATTCAACAACCGTAATATTAAATGTCTTTTTAAAAAGTCTTTCAAAATAATTTATGTTGAAATTAACTGTTTTTGCTATTTCTGAAACAGTTATTTTTTCTTTGTAATTTTCTTTCATATAGTTAAGAGCAGGTATAAGTCTTTTAATATTCTCATCTTTTTTATTTTCAAAAGTACTTATCATATTGATTTTTTTAAGAAAAGAAATTATAAGATATACATACCCCAGCGTGTACTCTTTTAAAGGATTCTCTTCTTTGTATTTATGAAGGAAAAATTTTTCCAGATATTCTTTAAGTTCATTGTGAAGCGGAGTATTATCTTCAAGATGAAAAACATCATAGGTATCTATAAGCGCATACAAAAGCTGGGAAGTATCAGAAACAAAGAAATCAATAGGTATATTCATAAGATAATACGCAGTATTTGTAGTTGCCTCAGTTTCATGCACAAAATTTTTGTTAAAAATAATTATATCTCCCTCTGTTAGAGTTTTTTCCTCATTGTTGTAACGGCAGATTAACTTTCCTTCTTTTATATATATAATTTCTATCTCAGAGTGAATATGAAAAGGATTTAATAGTAAAGAGTGTTCGTTATACTTGTCATAACGGAATTTAAGCGGAATATCGGATGTCACATTATAGGTGATAAACTCTTTTATCATTAACTAAGTCTCCTTTCTTGCCTGTTTTTTCGCCACTTTATCATTAAAATAGCCAAAAATATATTAAAAGTCATAATATTTAAAAAACAGGTAATTATTTCTACTATGAATAAGGGAAATAAATTGGTATGATATAGATGTAAGATAGTCCTTTGAGACAAATATACAATAAAAAACAAACAATGTCAATCTTAATTTTAAAAAATCAGTAAAAGCAGTAATAAATAATGAAAAGCATAGTGAAAGGAATGATTACAAATATGAAAAAGATAATTGCTTTATTGCTTCTTGTATCTTTAGTTGTACCGACATGCTCTGTTTCGGCGCGTCTTACGGAAAACTACAAAGATTATCTCAATGTCGATTATGTGACATATTTTAAAAATGTTGATACCAACATCAGTGAATTGAAAGGCGTTCATCCGAGAATATGGCTTGGCAATGATGATTTTGAAAGAATAAGAGGATATAAAGATAACGAATACAAGGATTTGTGGGGACATATCGTTAAAACGGCGGACAGTTATATGGTAGAACCTGAAGAATTCAGACATGAAGGTGAGAACAACTGGATGAAGGATCAGGCACAAAGACTTATTACCCTGATATTTACATATAAAATAAGCGGTGATAAAAAATATAAAGAAGTTATAGATAAGACAATTGATGCAATGTGCGAATATCCATCCTGGGCTAATAAGCCGACTGCACATAATATACATCTTGCAGGTGCATATAACTGGGCTGCATTCGGTCTTTACTATGACTGGTGCTATGATGAAATAGACCCTGAAAGAAAGATAAGAATGGTTGAAAGTATTGCAAAAAGAGTTGAAGATTACAATATTGCAACCGATTATGGCTGGGGCACACTCAGCTGCCACAATATTGCAGTGTCTATTGCCGGAGGTGTAATGGTTGCACTTGGTGCAATGTATGAAGAAATTCCCAACGCCGAAAAGTATATGAAAAGGCTTACAGCTGAAATGGCTACTGTTTCTTTGGCATGTATGCCTGATGACGGTGCACTTTATGAAAATGCAAATTATACAGGCATGACATGGAGAGGGCTTTTATGGGGATTAATTACCGCCCGTGATATTCTTAATGTGGATTTAATCAGTCACCCTACCTTTAATGCAGCAGCAAAATTTATGACTTACACGCATATACCTTATGAAGGCTGGGCATCAGGCGAAGATGTATTCGGTTGGGGAGATGGTACTGCAAGTTCAGGTGGAATTTTCTTAAGCGTTTTAACCTATATGGCAAGAGAAAGGCAAAATCCTGTCTATAAATATTTTGTTGATAAATATGTAGAAAATACAATAGCGAAAAATACAAAAAACGACCAGATAATCTATGCGCTGATGTTTGCAGATGCAAATCTTGAAGGTAAAAGCCCTGCAGAGTTTCAGGATAATAAGAACGGGGATATTTATTATCCGTTAGATTTTCTTACCGATGATACAGACTATGTATTTTTAAGAGACAGCTGGGACGGGAATGCAGCGTCACTGGAATTTCACTGCGGACCTGTAATCGGCAAAACGGCTGCTGATTACAGAAAAGTTGTTAACAGAGGTTTAGGTGTAGGAGCGCATCAGCATCCTGACTTAGGAAGCCTACTTCTTTTTGCAGAAGGTGAATGGATTTTCCAGGATGACGGATATACAACAGGTACGACAGCAAATCATAACTGTCTTCTTATAAACGGCATAGGGCAGATTTCTGACAAAGCATATGATACTGTTCCGACAAGACTGTTTGGTTTGCCGGGAAGGCAGACTCCGACAATTATAGAACCCGGTGTTATTAAAATGGAAAGTTTCGGTGATATGACTTATGTTATATGCGATTTAACAAAGGGATATCCTGACTATCATTATTATGACTTAAATACGGGTCTTGAAAAATATTACAGACACTACGTATATCTTAAGCCTGAAAAAACAATCCTTGTTATAGACGAAATAAAAACAATGGATGAATCCGACTTTGAAATAAGATGGAGACCTGCTGTTCAGGTTGCTTCAAGACAGGTTGACGGAAGTTATGTATATACCGGCAAAAACTATAATATGAGACTTGAAAGTTTTGAACTTGAAGATTCTGTAAGCGTAACTAATTCCAATGTTGTAGTTGTTTCGGGAAAATCGGGCGGAACAAAAGAAGCATATATTATGCAGATTAAAAACAGAGCATCTGAGTGGAATCAGGTAAGTGCAATAACCTGGGAGAATATAAACGGACCTTCTCCTATTAACACATCAGTTAAAGAAGAAAACGGAATTTACACCTTCTCGCTTGATGACGGAGTTCTTGTATTTGATTTAGAAAATCAGAAAATAGAAAGAATTAAATCCGAAGCGGACATAAATTTAAAAGTTGATGATAATATAATCTTCCCTGAAGATAACATTATATCCAAAGACTATGTATCATATCTTCCGGTAGATGAAATTGTTAAAAGTCTGGGACTTAAAAAAGAAGATAATATCATCTCAAATAAAGATTTAAGCACTGATATAACAAAACTTACAAAATCTTTTACTGAAAATGGCAAAACATACGTTTCAATCAGGGAACTTTGCGACAATCTTAAAATGTGCTTATGGTGGGAAGAAGGCGCAAACTGTATTAACATTGATACAGACGCGGACATAAGCGAAGCAGAAGTTTATGCTTTATCTGTTAACGGTAACGTAATTGCGCCTGATGAAAATGGAAATTATTCAATCGAGTTATTTTCTGACAATATAATAATAGATGTTACAACAACCGTTCAGGGAACAACTATTGAAAGAGAAATGACCGAAAACGGATTTGGCGAAAATAAAGTTAAAATTATATCACAGGATAAAACAAATGTAAAAGAATTTACAGTAACAGTTAATCCTAAAACCACTCAGGGTAAATATCCTATATATAATATAACTTCACAGGCAAGTATTACCGATATGAAGAGCCTTGTTGACGGTGATATGCAAACCGCATGGGCAATTGAAAACAGTGGTGAAGCAATATTCGATTTAGGGGATTTGGTGGAACTTAACAGTGTTTCGATAGCATTCTTAAAGGGAGCGACAAGAAAGCAGATTTTTGGTATTTATATTTCTGAGGACGGAAATGAGTATAAGGAAATATTTAACGGAAAAGCGTCGGGAAAAACAACCGATTTTGAAACTTACGAAATTAAGGATAAAGCAAGATTTGTAAAAATTACATTAGGCGGTCATACCAATGGCGGAGGCTGGAACAATACCTCTGAAATTAAGTTTGACTGATGCGGTAAAAAAGGAGAATATTTATGAAAAAGATAATATCGATAATAACTGCATTGGTGCTGTTTTTCGGAATATACACCGGATCTTTTGAAAATTTTAATGCACAAGCAAGTGAGGTTGAATCACCTACTGATGAAGGAGTATATTATTACAATGGTTTTAATGAGAACTTCGATGGATTGACTCAAAAAAGCAACGTTGTCATGGAAGTATCAGGCGGGAACTTGATTGCAACCGTGAATACAACCGAAGATAACCAACAATCGGCAACATTTGATTTTATCACAAATTACTCGAACAGCAGTACGGATCGCAACCCGTTAGTGTTAGAGTACAGAGTAAAGCATGAACTCCAAGGTAAAGGAGATCGTTTTATAACAGGTAAAAATGGGAATACACATGGAGCATTTATTTGGGCATATGATAAATACATGTATTTCTCGGGTGATGATACCACTAAATATGAATTTGCTGCGAGTACTAATATGAAGGAGTGGCACACGGCAAGCATTGTGTACAGTCCAACTGAAAATACCAGAGATTTTTACTGGGATGGAAGCTATATGTCCACATCTCAAGATACTTCAAGTGCTAAAGCTAATCATTGGGATGATGGGCAATTCAAAGGTGTACAATTTATCTGGTATTCCAAAAATGGTTTCAAGGTGTATATGGACTATCTTAAAGTATATGAAGTTCCTGAAACCTTTGATGTTGAAATTCTTGTTGCCGATAATACAGAATTTGATGAGTTCACATTACATTTTAATTCAACAGTAGGAAATCTTAGCACCACTAATATAACCTTTGGTGGAAAATCTCCAAAAACTATTGAACTTATTGATGAAGAAAATCAAGTTTATAAAGTGACGCTTTCAGAGAAACTTGAACCGACAACAGAATATAAATTAAACCTTAATAATGTAAGTAATATGGTAGGGCAGTCAATAACTGACGAGAT
>JAZOMN010000048.1:0-6319 GCA_045654005.1 Clostridia bacterium | reverse complement strand
CCAATTCCTTTGTGGATGCAAGCCTTTTTTGCATCAATGATTCCGTTCATTGAAGCAAGATATGCAATTTTGTTTTTTACCGATATGGGAATGCCGTTCTGGCAACTGTTTTTAATAAGTGTTATAGGGAATATGGTTCCCGTTCCGTTTATTATACTTTTATTCCGTCCCATTGTTTCGTTTTTTCTAAAAACAAAAATTTTGAAAAAATTTGGTGAAAAACTTGAAGATATGGCACATAAAAAAGCATCTAAAGTTAAAAAAATCGAAGGATGGGGGCTGTTTATATTTGTTGCACTTCCATTACCAGGTACGGGAGCAATATCAGGAGCATTGGCTTCGGCAATATTTAATATGAGAATAAGCAAAGTTCTGCCCATTATCTTTTTAGG
The DNA here is from genome assembly GCA_045654005.1 of Clostridia bacterium. Taxonomy (GTDB): domain Bacteria; phylum Bacillota; class Clostridia; order UMGS1840; family HGM11507; genus SIG450. The sequence continues at coordinate 5,927 of JAZOMN010000048.1, read as the reverse complement.
TACAATGGTGGCAACATCTATAACAACAGGCGCACTTGAAATTATAACAAATCTTATAACAAAACTATTTTAAATAAAGGGAAAGGTGATTACAAATGAAAAAATATTTTACCTCTGAATCTGTAACAGAAGGGCATCCGGATAAAATTTGCGACCAGATTTCTGACGCAGTATTAGATGCAATACTAACAAAAGATAAGTATGCAAGAGTTGCTTGTGAAACATCTATAACAACAGGGCTTGTTCTTGTTATGGGGGAAATCACAACTGATGCCACAATTGATTATCAGACTTTAGTAAGAGATACAATAAGAGAAATTGGCTACGACAGAGCAAAATACGGATTTGACTGTGAAACTTGCGGAGTTCTTACTGCTATTCACGAACAATCAAAAGATATTGCAATGGGCGTTGATAATTCTTATGAAAGCAAGATAGAAAATTCAGGTGAAGATTTAGGCGCAGGGGACCAGGGTATGATGTTCGGTTTTGCTTGTGACGAAACTGAAACTCTTATGCCTCTTCCGATTTTCCTTGCTCATAATATGTCAAAAAGGCTTACCAAGGTAAGAAAAGACGGTTTGGTTGATTATTTAAGACCTGACGGAAAAACTCAGGTTACAGTTGAATATGAAGATGATGTTCCAAAGAGAATTGAAACTGTAGTTTTATCAACCCAACACAGTGAAACAGTTGATATGGACAAGTTAAGAAAAGATATGATTGAACTTGTTATAAATAAGGAAATCCCTGCAGATATGATGGATGAAAATACCAAGATTTATGTTAACCCTACAGGAAGATTTGTTGTGGGCGGACCTATGGGCGATGCAGGTTTAACCGGAAGAAAAATTATTGTTGATACATACGGCGGATATGCAAGACACGGTGGCGGTGCTTTTTCAGGAAAAGACCCTACAAAAGTTGACCGTTCTGCCGCTTATGCCGCAAGATATGTAGCAAAAAATATAGTTAAAGCAGGGCTTGCGAAAAAATGTGAAATTCAACTTGCTTATGCAATAGGTGTTGCAAAACCTGTATCAATTCTTGTTGATACATTCGGTACAAATAAAGTTCCACAGTCGGTTATTGAAAGTTTAGTTGAAAAACATTTTGATTTAAGACCAAGTGCAATTATTTCAAAATTTGATTTAAGAAGACCAATTTATAAAAATACTGCTGCTTACGGTCACTTCGGAAGAGAAGATTTGAATTTACCATGGGAAATGACCGATAAAGCTGATATATTAAGAAAACAAGCCAATCTGTAATACGGAGGTTTTTATGAACACAAAAGTTAAAATATTATTCTGCGATGATGACAAAAATATATGCGAACTTGCTCGTATGTATCTTGAAAAAGAGGGATTTGAGGTAATTCTTGCGGGTGATGGCAGACAAGCAGTTAATGGTTTTAACAGGGAAAAGCCAAACCTTATTATTTTAGATATTCTTATGCCTTATATGGATGGATATGAAGTATGCCGTGAAATAAGAAAGGTAAGTTCAGTGCCTATCATATTTTTAACGGCAAAAAGCGATACCTTTGATAAGGTGTTAGGTTTGGAACTTGGGGCTGATGATTATATTGTAAAACCTTTTGATGTTAAGGAACTTATTGCAAGAATTAAAGCGGTTTTAAGAAGGTTTGACTCGGATAAGGGCGAAGATAAAAAAGAAGATATGGTAAATTATGATAATATAAATATCAATCTTTCAAACTACGAACTTAAAATAAATGACAAAGCAGTTGAAATGCCTCCGAAAGAACTTGAACTTTTATATTTTCTTGCTAAAAATCCGAATAAAGTTTTTACGCGTGACCAGCTATTATCAAGTGTATGGGGTTATGATTATTTCGGCGATTCAAGAACAGTTGATGTTCATATAAAAAGAATAAGAGAAAAAATTGAAGATAAGAGTGAAAAATGGAATTTAAAAACCGTTTGGGGAGTCGGTTATAAATTTGAGGTACTTTAAGTATGATATTTAAAAAGATATTTGTTTATTTTGTATCAACAATTCTTATAGTAACGATATCTCTTGGTATGGTAATATTTTATTTTTTGGGTAATTATGTTGTTGACCAGAAAAAAACACTTTTGATGAATGCAGGGGAGAAAATAAGCAGTATAAGTACTGAAATTGTAAAATACGATTATGATGACTTTCGCAGTTATTTTAAAATATTTTCCGAACTTTCTGCATCCAACCTGTCAAGCGATATAATACTTGCTGATTCAGATGGTTCTATTCTCTTTAATACTGGAATAATGTATAAGGATTATAATATTAATATTCCTGAGGATTTAATAGATTCAGTTAACAGCGGTATTAATTCGTCAAAAGTAGAAAAAATAGGAAAATTTGAAGATTCAAGCCTTATTGTAGGTATTCCTATTAAATTTGATTCTAAAATTATCGGCGGAATTTATCTTATAACATTTTTGCCCGAGATAACAAGACTAAGAGGAGATATTATAAAGATTTATTTGCTTTCAGGACTTGTTATTTTACTGTTATCTTTAATACTGATATTTTTATTTACAAAACGGGTTGCAGACCCGATAAAAGAACTAAAACTTGTCTCGAAAAATTTAACAAACGGAGATTTCAGGGCAAGAGTAAAAGTATATAATAAAAATGACGAAATCGGCGAACTTGCAGAAGTTTTTAATGATATGGCCGATTCTATTGAAAAATCAGAAATTATGAGGCGTTCTTTTATTTCTGACGTATCTCACGAGTTAAGAACTCCAATGACAACTATTACAGGTTTTGTTCAGGGGATTTTGGATAATACTATTCCTGAGGAAAAAAGGGAAGTATATTTGAATGTTGTTTTGGACGAATCGAAAAGACTTTCTAAACTTATAAGCGACCTTCTTGATATTTCAAGACTTGAAAGCGATGAAGTTAAACTTGAATTATCAAGTTTTAATATAAATGAACTTATCCGTCTTTCTATAATAAGTTTTGAAAATAAGTTTAATGAAAAGAATCTTACAGTCAATGCTATATTTGAAAGTGAGATTGAGGAAGTCATTGGCGAAAAAGACAGTATTAAAAGAGTTGTTACAAACTTACTTGATAATGCTATAAAGTTTTCTTTCCATAAAGGAACTATTGATATTTCAACAAAACGACAAGGCAACAAAGTTTACATTTCTGTAAAAAATGAAGGAGAAGGTATTACAAGAGACGAACAGAAAGTCATTTTCGAACGCTTTTATAAACTTGATAAATCAAGAAGCCAGAATAAAAACGGAGTTGGTCTCGGACTTTATATTGTTAAACGAATAATAAATAAACATGGTGAAAAAATATGGATTAAAAGCGAAGAAGGAAAATTTGCAGAGTTTATTTTCACTTTGAGTAAATAATTAATTTACTGTATGTTTATAAAATGTTCATATTTATATCTTATAATGTCTATAGGAAATACAAAAAGGAGGGCTTAATTTATGTCTGATTTTTATAATAATAACTGGAATAATGATGATTTTCAAAACGGGCAAAATTTTCAGAATAACGAACAATATTTTACTTATAACGAAACTTACTTAGATAAGAAAAAAGAGAAAAAAAGCAAAAAACCACTCTTTAAGTTTATTGCTCTTATAATTGCATCTGCAGTTTTAGGTTCAGCGATTACTTGTGCTGCTTTTTCGCTATTTATACCTCAGTATATAAGAGAACAAACTAAAAACAGTATAGCATCAACCCATTCTCCTGATAAGTTTGTTCCTACAACTTCAGGTCCTGTTAATACTGATACAGGTGTTGCTTATTCAGATGGTATGCTTTCAGTTGTTGATATAGCAAAGAAAGTCGGACCTTCTGTTGTTGGTATTGTTTCAACCATTCCTACTCAGACATTTTTTGGTATGACAGAAAGTCAGGGAAGCGGTTCGGGAATAATAATATCAGAAACAGGTTATGTAGTAACCAATAACCATGTTATAGAAGGTGCAACCAAAGTTGAAGTATATTTAAGCAGCGGAGATAAGAAAAACGCTACTTTAGTCGGTTATGACGCAAGAACTGATTTGGCAGTATTAAAACTTGAAAATGGTTCATATCCTTATGCGAAACTTGGAGAATCAGGAAATTTAGAGGTAGGAGAACTTTGTGTTGCTATCGGTAATCCTCTTGGAATGGAATTTGCAGGAAGTGTTACGGTAGGTTATATAAGCGCTCTTAACAGAACAGTTGAAACAGACGGTAAAACCTTTAATCTTATTCAAACCGATGCTGCTATTAATGCAGGAAATTCAGGTGGAGCGTTAGTGAATACCAAAGGAGAAGTAATAGGTATTAATACCTTAAAAATTGCTTCAACCGGCGTAGAAGGTTTAAGTTTTGCAATTCCTGTTGATGAAGCAAAACCTATATTTGAAGATTTAATAAATCACGGATATGTTAAAGGAAGACCGGTTATAGGTATTGTAGGAAGAGATATTTCTTCTGATATGGCAAGATATTATAATTATCCTGAAGGAATATTTGTAGAACAGGTTCAGGAAGCAAGCGGAGCTGCAAAAGCAGGTATCAGACGAGGCGATATTATAACAAAGGCGGACGGAAAACGTGTTAAAACTATAGAAGAATTAAATAAAGTCCGCGATACCAAAAAAGCAGGGCAGACTATAAAAGTAGAACTTGACCGTTCGGGAAGTATAATTTCCGTCGACATAGTATTGGGCGAAGAAAAAACAAGATAATATTTTGCTTTTTTAAAGCAAAAAGTTATATGTTTCCTTACGGAAACGTGATATATTTGCTTATGCAAATGTGATATGTGCTATAAGCACGTGATATGTTTGTTCTTAAAAGAACAAACGTTAAGGAATAAATTGCTAAGGCAATTTATGAATTTAAATGCGGACAGTCGGGGACGCCTGTCCCTACAATTACGGGAACAAACTAAAAAAGTTTGTTCCTTTTTTTCGTCCAATCTGAACAATTTTTCCTATCCCCAGATTTGTTTTGAAGGCATTGAGCCATTCAAAACAAATGGGATGTTAAATTTTTTCATTTTTATTCTGAGGAACCGAGTAGTGACCGTTGCCTTAATGGATGATAAAAAACGTAAAGGTAGAAAAGGGGACTGTACCTTACTAAAATGACCGACAGAGGTCATTTTGGGACTGTCCCTTTTTCGTCACCGATGCCTCAAATGAAAACAAGTGCGGTTCATCCGTACACCGTTGAATTGATGTTACGAACGGCACCAAGCGAAGAATCTCTTTATATTAAAAAGCCTTCCCCTTGCTTTGCAAAGAGGGGAAGGGGGACCGCTTGCGGTGGATGAGTTGTTTAAAATAATTCTTTTTTTAATTTATTTTAAAAATAATATTAAGTATTGATAAAATGCAAAATATGTGGTAGAATAAATATGCTAAATAATAATTCAATAAAAGTATAAGGGAGTACTCTATTTTTTGTATAGGGCTTTTCCTATTTGTCTATAATTATCATTATATGGTTTTTGAAAAAATGCAGATTCCACTTGGTAATTGTAGATGTATTTGCTATTTTTATTGAGAATTGTTTAGCGACTATCGGAGTTTGCGTTTTATGTGTCTGCTTCGGCAGGCGCTTTTTTATGCAAATAATATTATAAACACTATCAAAAATTGTAAGGAGGAAAAGTAAATGAATTTTATTAAAAGAACAATAATGATAGTATTAATTATCTTGATTTTTATTTTTACTTTGGGGGTGTATGCAGATACAGATGTTTCAAATGAAAATGAAGTTTACGGATATGCATATAGAACATATCAAGATGACAGCGGTGCAGACTCAGTAATTAAAACTACAATATATGATGAAAATTTAACTGAAAATACATATTCTTATGCAAAAAACTTTACTATGAATAATGAGTTTTATACAAGTGCTATGATGAGTATTTCTGATAT
>JAZOMN010000047.1:0-1401 GCA_045654005.1 Clostridia bacterium | reverse complement strand
GTATAGCAATTTCTCTTGTTGAACTTTCATCCATAGGCGAAAACCTTGAAGATGTAACAGGAAAAAATTTTATCACTGAACTGATAAAATATATAATAACTACTATAAAAAAATTAATCGGAAAGGAAGAAAAATCAAATGAAAACGATAAAAAGGATATCTGAAGATATATCTTTCAGTCTTTTTAACAATTATGAATTTGTTAGAAAAATTATCAGAAAAATTAATGAAGTTATTGATGCAGTGAATTCAAGTCCTGCACCAGTACCTTCTGAAAAAGAACTTCCAGATGTTTCTGTATCTGATAATGGTGATGCTTTAATAGTTGCAAATGGTGCATGGACTAAAGGTACACCGCAACATAATTATTCAACTACTGAAAAAATAATCGGAAAATGGGTTGATGGTTCTGATTTATACGAAAAAACTCTTGAATTGAATTTTACAATGACTGAATGGAATAGCAGTGATAGATATTTTTTAAAAGATATATCAGACATATTGCCAAATGCTGATGTTGTATTGTTTATGGGTGGATATGTAAAAGCAGGAACAACGGGTTATGCGTTGAATACTGCATACGAATTTACCCAAATGGAATATCATATAGGAATAAATATTTACAGTAGCGGATTGCGTTTGTATTTAGGCAGTAGTAGAAATGTAAACACTTTTGTAAATTACCCCTATTATGCAATAGTTCGATATACAAAATCAACACCGCCTGTTGAATCCTAAAGAAAGGAAAGTGATATTATGTCAGAAAAAAGACCGAATTTGAAAAGGCTTGCATATATGCTTGCCGGATATAGCAATAGCACCATACCGCAAACATATATGAATGAGATGAGCAACTATGAACTTCTTCTTGCCCTTCTTGAAAAGGTTAATACTATCATTGAAAGATGTAATAATTATGATGATGTAATCAATGAGATTATAAACTATTTGAACACTCTTGATGATAAAGTTCTTGAATATCTTAATGATTTAAAAGATTCACCTGAATTCAAGGCAATGCTGGATGAAGTTTCTGCTGATTATTTTGCTGATGCGTATAACCGACTGAAAGAAGAACTTGATGCAGAATTTGACGATTTTCAGGAAGATGTTCAAAACCAACTTAAATATATGAAGGGGAAATCATCAATCATTGATTTTGAAAGATGTTGCAGAATTCTGAAAGAAACTGCCCACTATATGTTATCTCAACCTTCAATTTCTTCACCTGCTGATGATACAACAACAAGACATTATTCATTTTTGCAGGGTGCAAATGGTTTCACTCATAACGGTGTAGGCTATATTGCAATGATATTCATTCCGAATGATGGTTCAAAATTCTGTGAAGGTGGTTCTGATTATGATGGAAGTGGATTACTTGAAATCCGTTATGCTAAT
>JAZOMN010000046.1:0-2642 GCA_045654005.1 Clostridia bacterium | reverse complement strand
AACTTTGCGAATTTTTAAAAAAAGAATATGCCGAACATACAATATACCCACCAAAACAACGTGTGTTCAGTGCACTCAAAACAACAGAGTTTGACGATGTGAAAGTTGTGATTTTGGGTCAAGACCCATATCACGGCGAAGGTCAGGCTCACGGTCTTTCCTTTTCAGTTAAGCCCGGTATAAAAATTCCACCCTCACTTGTTAACATATATAAAGAACTTTCAACTGATATTGAGGGATTTTACATACCTAATAACGGCCATCTTACAAAATGGGCAAAACAAGGTGTTCTGCTTTTGAACACATCACTTACAGTTGTAGCAGGAAATGCAAACTCGCATTCTAAAATCGGCTGGAATATTTTTACCGATAATATAATAAAAATTTTAAACGAAAGAGAAAAACCACTTGTTTTTATACTTTGGGGAAACAATGCCAAACAAAAAGAAGCACTTATTACAAACAAGCATCATCTTGTGTTAAAATCAGCACATCCGAGTCCTTTATCTGCATTTAACGGATTCTTTGGTTGCAGACATTTTTCAAAGGCTAATGAATTCTTAATAAAAAATAATATTGAACCTGTTGACTGGCAGATTGAAAATATATGAGGTTTTAATATGTATAATAATTTTGCTTTAGGTTATTACAGTATAATGAAAGATACACTTCAGAATGATTTTTATCTTTATTATAAAAAAATATTTGAAAAATTTAATATAAACCCTAAACTCATATTGGATTTAGGTTGTGGTACGGGTGACATTACTTATCTATTTGCAAAAGAAAATTATGATATGATAGGTGTAGATATTTCTTTTGATATGTTAAATATTGCAAAAGAAAATAACAGCCACGAAAATATTTTATATTTAAATCAGGATATGAGAGAGTTTGAATTATACGGTACTGTCGATGTTATTTATTCGTCACTCGACTGTATAAATTATATTACTGATAAAAGAGATTTAAAAAAGGTATTTAAACTTTGCAATAACTACCTTAATCCCGACGGTATTTTTATATTTGATGTAAATACCGAATATAAATTTGAAAATATATTGGATAACAAGACATATATTTATGATAACGATAATGCTTATTTAATCTGGCAAAGCGAGTATGACAAAAAAAGAAAAATCTGTTCTTTCTTTTTGGATATGTTCTATAAAGAAAACGGTGCATATAACCGATATTTTGAAGAGCAGGAACAAAGGGCGTATTCGATTGCAGAGTTAAAAGAAATTGCAGAAAAATCAGGCTTTAAAGTTCTTGCAGTTTATGATAACTTATCTTTTAAGAAATATAGTAAAAACAGCGAAAAAGTGTTTTTTATTTTAAGAAAGGAACAATAATATGAAAGATAAAATACTTAAGATACTATCTAAAAACAAAGAAATAAGAGTGTTTTTAGCAAAAACAACTGATATGGTAGAATGTGCAAAAGTTCTTCACAACACATCTAAAACCGCTACTGCCACACTTGGCAGAGTTCTTACTGCAAACGCACTTATGGCGGCAGATTTAAAAAAAGATGACAACACAGTTTCAATTCAGATAAGATGCGAAGGTCCGATAGGAAATATAATAACTTATGCAAACGGAAAATGCGAAGTTAAAGGGTATGTAGCAAATCCCGATGTTGAACTTCCAATACGTGCAGACGGTAAAATTGATGTTGGCGGTGCGGTCACAATCAATGGTTCTTTAACTGTAGTTAAAGATGTTGGAGGAAAAGAGCCGTATTCGGGAACAATCGAACTTGTAAGCGGTGAAATTGCTCAGGATTTAACCTATTACTTTGCAAAGAGTGAGCAGATACCTACTGCTATCGCTCTTGGCGTTTTAGTTGATAAAGATAACCGTGTTGTATTGTCTTCAGGTGGACTTATGATTCAGCTTCTTCCCGATGCAAGTGAAGAAACGATTACAAGACTGGAAGAAATTTTAAACAGTAATTTTTCTATTTCAAAACTTTTATGCGAAGAAGATTATATTGAAAAAACTCTTGGGATAATTTTCCCTGACAATGATTACGAAATTTTAGAAGAAGTTTATCCTACTCTTCGTTGCGACTGCTCTAAGGAAAGATTTTTAAGAGGAATTATATCTTTAGGAAAAGAAGAACTTGAAAAATTAATAAATGAAGAAGAAAAGATTACTGCCAACTGCCATTTTTGCAATACTTCCTATGAATTTAAAAGCGATGAATTAAAACAATTTATATGAGAATTCGGTTATGTTAATAAACAACTAAAAACGGTAAAAAGAAAATCGTTTCTTTTTACCGTTTTTGTTTTTAACTTTATTCTTTATTGGTGTCGTTATTTTCTGTTTTTACAACTTTAACTAAAGTTACGCGGTGAGAATCGGTTTCTAAAATTGAAACTTTAAGGTTCTCATACTCAAAGTTATCTCCCGTTTCAGGAATTTTACCAAGGCATTCCATTGCCCAACCGCCTACCGAGATATTTTCTGACTCTGCTTCAATATCAAAGAAATCGCAAAAATCTTCAAAGTTTACAGAACCCTCAACTTTATAAGTATCGGCATCTAATTTGTGGAAATTTTCAACAATTTCATCATGTTCGTCCCAGATTTCTCCAACCAATTCTTCTAAAATATCTTCCATAGTAAGAAGT
>JAZOMN010000045.1:0-3340 GCA_045654005.1 Clostridia bacterium | reverse complement strand
AATATCAAAATCTTCTTTTCCATAAGGATATGTTTTTCTTGAGTAAGGGTCAGAAAATCCGTCAAGTCCTACCTCGTCACCGTAATATATACACGGTATTCCGGGTAGAGTAAACTGTAGAAAGGTTGCGTATAAAAGTTGTTCTTTTCCTTTGTTATATTCTTCTTTGGAAAGTATATATTTTCCGTGATCTTTTTTATCTACATTTTCGCAAACCCCAAAATAATTTATTGCACGGACAGTGTCATGGGTTGAAATACTGTTCATAAGTGAATTTACAACGTGGGGCGGATAATTTTCCAAAATTGAATATATTCTGTCATTAAAAAGATTATGGTCTTTTCCTTTTACAAATTCTAATATAGCAGTTCTGAATGGGTAATTCATAACGCTGTCCATTTGTCCGCCAAGCAGATATTTTCTTCTTTTGCCGTATGCAAATTTGTTTGTAGCATCTTCCCATACTTCGCCTATTATAAATGACTCTTTATTGTTTTCTTTTGATCTTTTGTATAAAGAAGATATAAATTCGTCAGGTAGTTCGTCTGCTACATCAAGTCTCCATCCTGAACATCCCATATTCTGCCAAAAATCAATAACCCCGTCTTTCCCTGTGATATATTTTGTATATTCCGGATTGTTTTCATTAACATTAGGTAAATTCTCGAATCCCCACCAACACTCATATTTGTTTGGATATTCACTAAATGAATACCAGTTATAATAAGGGGAGGAAGGAGAATTTGCGGCACCGAGAGATTCATAATGGTTGTATTTATTAAAATATATACTGTCAGCACCTGTGTGCGAGAAAACTCCGTCAAGAATTATTTTTATATTTCTTTTTTTACATTCTTTGCATAAAAGTTTAAAATCTTCATTTGTGCCGAAATATGGGTCGATATTAAAATAATTTGCTGTACTGTAACGATGGTATTCAGGGCTTTCAAAAATTGGATTAAGATATATTATATCAATTTCTAAATCTTCTAAATAATCTAATTTTTCTATTATACCATAAATATTACCGCCAAAATAATCGTTGGCTTTATAATCAGGCGTATCATATATAAATTCGGGTAATTCATACCAATCTTTGTAGATTTTTCGCTCGTTTTTTGCATTTAAAGGTTGAAATTTATCACTTTTTGCAAACCTGTCAGGAAATATCTGATACATTATTGAACCATGTACCCATTTTGGCGTATCAAAATTTTTATCAAAAACAGTAAGTTGCCATTCGGGGAGCCAGTCTTCAATTTTTGCTTCATTTCCGCTTTTTCCTATAAATTTTGTTATTCCGTTTGATTTTATTTCAAACCTGTAAAAATATAAATTTGCCTTATTAAAAGTTGTTTTACATGAAAAAACACTATAATCGTCATAACTTTCAGTTTTGTCCATATAAATATATATAGACTCATTACTTTCATCTTCTCTATATATAAAATAAACTTCATCAGGAGAAAGGTAGTTTTTTACATTGATTGAAAAGAAAACAATTTCATCAGTTTTAACAGCGCCAAACGGTTTTTTATGATTTTCATATCTTGGATTATATATTACATCTTTCACATTGTTTTCCTCCCGAATTTTATATCATATAAGAATACTATTTTTTTTAAAAAAAGTCAATAGTAAAAATAAACGTATATAACAAATGAGAATATAGGAATATTTTTTAATAAAATAGTGTACTTTTTTTTATCGTTATGTTATAGTATAACTATAATATAAATATATTAAACATTTGATAGTTTCAGAAAGCGAGTTTCTTATGGAAATTTTACTAAATAAGGATAACACTCTTGCAGAATATCTTTTTCACGAGGGAACTAATTATGAATCATATAAATACTTAGGTGCACATCTTGATGGCAAATATTGTATATTCAGAGTATGGGCACCGAACGCAAAAGAAGTCTATGTTACAGGCTCTTTTAATAACTGGGAAAAATATTCGTATAAAGCTTATCGTATAACTCAGGGCGGTATATTTGAATGCATAATTGAAAATGTCAAAGAATTTGATTCGTATAAATATCTTATTGTTACAAAATGCGGAGAAGAAATATATAAAACCGACCCTTATGGTTTTCATAGTGAAACACGACCTGATACCGCTTCTAAAGTTTATAATCTGGAAGGCTTTAGATGGAGCGATAAAAAATGGATGGATAAAAGAGTCGCCCCTTATAATAATCCAGTAAATATATATGAACTTCATCTTGGGTCCTGGAGAAAATATCCTGACGGTAATCCGTACAGCTATTCCAAAATGGCAGAAGAACTTATTCCTTATGTGAAAGAAATGGGGTTTTCTCATATAGAGCTTATGCCTTTATCCGAATACCCTTATGATAAATCATGGGGATATCAGGTTACGGGGTATTATGCACCTACTTCTCGTTATGGTACACCTAAGGAATTTATGGAATTTGTAAATTTATGCCATGAAAATGGTATTGGTGTTATTTTAGATTGGGTACCTGCACATTTTCCTAAAGATGCGCATGGTCTTTATGAATTTGACGGGACATACCTTTATGAATACGAAGATGAACTTAAAAGAGAACATCCTGATTGGGGAACACGGATTTTTGATTATTCCAAAAATGAAGTTATATCATTTTTAATTTCAAATGCATGTTTCTGGTTTGATAAATATCATATTGACGGATTGAGAGTTGATGCAGTAGCATCTATGCTCTATCTTGATTATGGAAGAAGTGAAGGAAACTGGCGTCCAAATAAGTACGGCGGTAACGGTAATATTGAAGCAAAAGAATTTTTGCAAAAATTAAATACGCGTATTTTTTCAAAGTTTAACGGAGTGATGATGATTGCGGAAGAATCAACCGCCTGGCCAATGGTTACATATCCGGTGAGCGATGGCGGACTTGGATTTAACTACAAATGGAATATGGGATGGATGAATGATTCTTTACTTTATATGAGTCAGGATCCTTTTTTTAAAAAAGGTGTTCATAACAATCTTACATTCTCTTTAACCTATGCTTTTTCGGAGAATTTTGTTCTTCCTTTGTCACATGACGAAGTTGTGCACGGAAAGAAATCTCTTTTATCAAAAATGCCGGGAGATTATGATGTTAAATTTGATAATCTTCGTGCATATCTTGGATATATGTATGCGCATCCGGGTAAAAAACTTTTATTTATGGGCAGTGAATTCGGTCAGTTTATTGAGTGGAATGATGAAAAAGAACTTGACTGGAACTTGCTTGGCTTTGATAAGCACTTGAAACTTCAGACTTATGTTAAAGAATTAAATAAATTATATAAATCAAAAACTCCTTTATGGGAACTTGATAATACATGG
>JAZOMN010000044.1:0-2967 GCA_045654005.1 Clostridia bacterium | reverse complement strand
TTACATTGTCATTAAGTTTAAATGTCGCATAGAAAGATAATTTATCGCCTGATAAGGTATATTCGTCTTCATCTATAAAGATTTTACACTCTCCATCATTTTTAGAGGATATAACCCCGCTTGCTGAATCGGAGGTTACATAACCTGATATATAGTTTCCATTTACAAAATAAGTAATAACATCGTCTTTTTTAAGAGTAGATATATCGACAATATTATCTTCTTTATCTGTAATTAAAACATCATATTTTGAACTGTCATAATCAAGAGTCCATGTTCCGCTTCCCTGAACAACACTGCTTCCCTGAACAACTTCTCTTGATGCAACAACCGAATCAACTACAAGTGTTTTGTAATCATTAAAAATCACAAGGTCATAATTTGAGTCTTTTGATGTGCTTATAAGTTCAAAATATCCGTAAACGGAATTTTTAATGTTATTTTCATCAAAAAGTTTAAGTTCTCCATTATATATAAAATCAAAAGATGAAGATAATTTAACATTTTCAGATTCGTATAACTCATTTGTGTAATTAAAACTACCTTGAGTAATACTTAGAAAATCTTTTCCGTGTACTTTTATTTTTTTCATATCGGAAAGTGGATAGAATACAATACATTCATTTTCACTAATTTCATCAATAGAATATATCATTTCTATTTCATAACCAAGATATTTTCTTATAAGTTTATTTTCGGTTTTGTAAGTATATCCGCCTACAACAAATGTATTTTCGTATGCTTTGTTATATCCTTTAATGCCTGTAATATCAGTTGCAGTAACAAGACCTTTTGTTTTTGCCATTTTGTGATATTCTGACAATGGAGTTTTAGAAGGGTCTTTTACATACTCTTTTTCACCGTCTAATATTCCACTTACACTAAGAAGAGGAATAAACAAAGCATTGTATATAAGTTTTGCCGCTTCTTCCTTATAGATACATTCGCCATAAGGAAGATTTAATCCTTTTGTGATATCAAGTTCTCTTGCAGCAGCAATATAACCTGTATAACCGTCACCGTAACTTTTAGCAAGATAAGAGTATCCTAAAAACTTAACTAAAGTTGCAACCGCTTCTTCGGCAAGAATTTTATAATCAGGATTAAATATACCATCTCCGTATCCTGACATATATCCCATTCTTGCACAGTATGCTATTTCCAAAAAGTATGGATGTGTAACAGGAACATCATAGAAAAGTTGATTTGGTTCGCTTATATCGTCTTTAGTCATACCTTTAAGACGAACAAGTAAAGATGCCATTTCGCCTCTTGAAATAAGTTTTTCAGGCTCTGAAATTTCGTCCATAATGCCAAGAGTATTTAAAACTTTTATTTCATTTTTAAATTCTATATTATGAGTACTATCAGCATATACAGTGGGAACAATTGCCACAAACATTGATAATACTATTAATAATGATAATATTTTCTTTAAATTAAGCATTTTATCCCCTCCTTATATTCTGAAAAATTCTATAACATTGTTTAAAATTACAGCAGCTTCTGCTCTCGTTAAGTCCTGAGTCGGTCTGAAACTTCCGTCTTCATATCCTGAAATAATACCGCTTCCTGCAAACATTGTAACACCGCCTAATGCATAATCGGCAATTTCCGATTCATCGGCAAATGATACACCAGGATTTTTTCTGTTTTCCATTTCTTCATATTTTGCAAGTCTGTATATAATTCTTATTAAAATTGCAATTACATCCTGCCTTGAAATGCTTCCTTCCGTACCAAATTCAGTAGCAGAGTAACCATTTATAATTCCGATATCAGATGCACTTGCAACATATCTATATGCCCAGTGATCTTTTGGTAAATCAGTAAAATCAGACACAGCATTTTCAATTTCAAGATTAAATGCTTCGACAGCCATTTTTACAAATTCGGCTCTTGTAACTTTATCATTCGGGCAGAACTTACCTTGTTCTTTTCCTTTTATAATACCTTTATAGAAAAGTTTAGTAATACTGTCATAAGCCCATTTAACATCGCCTAAATCCATAAAGGCATCTGTTCCCTTATCTTCTATCGGAGTTATAACAGGTGTTTCAACATAGTCGTTACCAATGGAGACTGATCCGCCCCCACCGCCACCTCCGCCGGTGTTACCAGGTAATTGAGGTGGTAAAATAACAGGAGGAAGTTGAGAATTAATCTTATCCTGAGCAAGCGTAGAAGAATTTGCTACCAGATAATTTAATTTTTCCAAAAATAACACTTTTGTTGTTAACTCGTTAAGAGTAGTTCCAATACCTTCGTTTATTACTTTTTGTTCGTTAATATCTTTACTTAAAGCAGATGCAACCAAACTTTCTACCTGAAGCAAGGTGTCATATCCATTATCAAGTGTACTTAAAATTTGGTCATAAGACACAACATTTTTAAGTTGTGCTTTAACATAAGCATATTCAAACTGTGGTAAAATAGATGATATATCAGTATATTCTGCACCAATCATATATTCACATACCGAAAGTTTGTCGTCAGAAAGTACATAATCATCATAAATTTGAGAAAAATCACCCCACATTTCAAGAACATAAGTATCTAAAAGTCTTAAAATATCCTCTTTGTCTTTTGTCATATTAAGTGTATTCATAATAACAAAATTATCAAAGCGAGTATATACATTTGAAACATTATAATCATTACTTGCTAATATATCAGATGCAATTTTATTTTGTATTGCAGGATCAAGTTCTTTAAACACATTTGTTTTAAAAGCAAGAGTATCTCTTTCTTCTAAAATAAGTGCTGTAAAATCGCCTGCTGTAATCTGTGAATTATTAATATTTGTTATAAGATTATTTACATCAGCAACTGATGGAACTTTAAAAGTTTTTTTACTGTCATCAAGGTATATATCGTTTTCATTACCTAATATATCGATTGTAAAACTAAGAGTACAATCACCTTCTATATTTCCAACAGATGCTGTTATCTGAACTTTACCGTATC
>JAZOMN010000043.1:0-5262 GCA_045654005.1 Clostridia bacterium | reverse complement strand
GTTATTCAGCAGAGAAGCTGCTTTTTCAATCAATGCGTTACGCGTTATTTTTTGCATCGCAGATCCTCCAATCTCTTGTTTTCGCCAAGAGAGATGACCTTCTCGACGAAATCATTCATGGTAGCGGCAAATTTTGCACCCTCTGCCGCAGAAACCCATTCAACACGGGTGCGCTCTCTTTCAATGCCGAGGAAATCAAGCATTGAGAAAAGTGCCGCCATTCTTCTGCGTGTGTAGTAGTTACCTGATGTGTAGTGGCAGTCACCGCGATGACAACCGCAAAGGATAACACCGTCCGCACCTCTCTGGAAAGCACGAAGAATGAACATCGGGTTAACACGACAAGAGCAAGGAACTCTGATAATTTTTACGTCCGCCGGATAGTTAAGACGGTTATTACCTGCAAGGTCTGCACCGGCATAAGAACACCAGTTACAACAAAAAGCAACTATTAAAGGTTTATATTCTTTTACTTGCATATCGCGTCCACCTCCGCCATAATTTGATTACTTGCAAATCCGTTTAAGTCCATAGCCCCTGTCGGACATGCAACTGTACATGCACCACAACCCTGACAAACTGCAGGATTTACAACAGCAATTCTTCTTATTTTGGTTGTTCTGTCAGGCATACGGAATTCTTTATCGGAATATGTTATTGCTCCGTAAGGACAAACTCTTTCACAAGTTGAACATCCGTTACACATAAGTTCATTTGAATGAGCAACACATGGATTCCCCGTTAATTTATCCTTTGCTAAAAGTCCGATAACTTTTGATGCTGCTGCACCTGCCTGAGATACTGTTTCAGGAATATCTTTAGGTCCCTGACAAGCCCCTGATAAAAATACACCGGCTGTCGGACTTTCTACAGGTCTGAGTTTAGGATGCGCTTCGGTAAAGAAATCATTTGTATCCATACTTGCTGTTAGCATAGTCGCAAGAGGTCTTGCGGATTTATCAGGCTCGATAGCCGCTGCCAAAACTACTAAATCAGCATCAATATGAAGTTGTTTGTTGGAAATAAGATCAGATGCCTGAACTTTTAATTTATCACCGAAAGGTGTAACCTTTCCAACCATACCTTTGACATATTTAACCCCGTATTCCTCAACGGCACGGCGATAAAATTCATCAAAATTTTTACCCGGAGTTCTTACATCTATATAGAACACATAAACATCTGTATCAGGGTATTTATCTCTGACAAGCATTGCGTGTTTAGCCGTATACATACAGCAAATCTTTGAACAGTATTCTTTTCCTTTCTCAGCACATGCATCACATCTTGAACCAACACACTGAACAAATACTATTGTTTTCGGAGATTTGCCATCTGACGGTCTTTCAAGATGACCGGCAGTTGGACCCGCCGCATTTGTAAGACGCTCAAATTCCAAAGATGTTATTACATCTTTCGACTGATTATAAGCAAATTCATCAAATTTATCCATACTGATAGGATTAAATCCTGTTGCAACAACAATTGCTCCGTATTTTTCGTTTATATATTCATCTTTTTGTGTATAATCTATAGCACCTGCTGCACAAACTTTTGAGCAAAGACCACATTTGCCGTTTTTAAGCATATTACAAGTATTAGGGTCAATTGTAGCTACTTTTGGAACTGCCTGCGCAAAAGGAATATATATTGCAGTACGGTTATCCATTCCAAGATTAAACTCGTTAGGAACTTTCTTCATAGGACATTTTTCTATACAAGCACCGCATCCTGTACAAATATCTTCTTTTACGAAACGTGCATTTTTCTTTATAGTAACATCATAATTACCTACAAACCCTTTTATTTCCGATACTTCACTGTATGAGAAAATACGGATATTTTCATTTTGTGCAACATCCACCATCTTTGGTGTTAAAATACAAGCCGCACAGTCAAGTGTCGGGAATGTTTTATCAAGTTGAGCCATTTTTCCTCCGATTGTAGGTTTTTTTTCAACGATATCAACTTCAAAACCTGCATCAGCAATATCAAGCGCTGTCTGAATACCTGCAATACCGCCTCCGATAACAAGTGCTCTTTTTGTAACAGGTGACTCACCTGGTATAAGCGGTGTATTAAGATTAACTTTTGCAATAGCCGCTTTACCAAGAATAATAGCCTTTTCGGTTCCTGTTTCAATATCCTTATGAACCCATGAGCACTGTTCTCTTATATTTGCAATTTCAACCATATATGGATTTAAACCTGCTTTAGCTGCAGTTTTTCTGAATGTTGCTTCATGCATACGAGGCGAACATGAACATACAACTATGCCTGTAAGGTTATATTCCTTTACAGCATCTATGATCATATCCTGCCCTGCCTGAGAACACATATATTGATAATTGGTGGAAAAGACGACACCAGGTTCGCTTTTCAACGCTTCTGATACTGCCTGCACATCAACTGTACCTGCAATATTACTGCCACACCAACACACAAAAACACCAACTCTTTGCATTTGTCTTTTCCTCCTTACTTAGTATATTTTCTGAATGCACTGACTAAAAGCTGTTGCGGAATATCTTCATCAAGAAGTTTTGGAACATCATTAGCAGTCATTCTGTTTGCACCCTGTTTTCTTATCGCCATAAGACGAACCGCTTCAACTAATTTAGCAGGTTCTACACTTCTTGGGCATCTTTCGATACATGCGAAACAGGATAAGCATTTATATAATGATTCTGATTTTAAAAGCGGTTCTATGTCTCCGTTTTCAACCATACTTACGAACTGATGGGGATGATACTCCATCTCATCGAAAGCCGGACAGGTCGCAGAACATTTTCCGCATTTCATACATTTTTTAGGATTAACTCCGCTACTACGGATTAAATCCTCACGAAGAAACTTATTATTCATCTGTATTCTCCTTTAGCCGTTTATAAATTGTAAATTTTAATATAATTTTTCAAAAGAGCCTTAGATACATTTTACTCCAAGTGCCTCTGCCAAAAGTTCAGTAAAATAAATAACAGGGATGTCTGCGCCGTTTTTTATAAGATTATATTTACAAAGCGGACAGGCTGTTATCAACATTTCGGCACCTTGAATTTTAGCATTTTCTATTACTGAATTACTGCTTTTTTTAGCAAGTTCAGGGCTTTCAACAGTTACATAACCTCCGCAACATTCGTTACGTTTTGAATAGATAACAGGCTCTGCGCCCAACGCTCTTATAAAATCCTCCATAATACTTGGATTTTCAGGATCATCCATCTTCATAACACTACCCGGTCTTAATAAAAGACAACCGTAATATGCCGCAATTTTTTTACCCGAAAGAGGATTAACAACTTTTTCTTTTAATTTATCAAATCCGACTAAATCACGAAGCATCTCTAAATAATGATAAATCTCTGCTTCTCCGTAATATCCGCCGTCAGCTGACATATAATTATTTACTTTATTACAAAATTCTTTATCATTTTTCAAAGCATAGTTTGTTTGTTTTATAACATTATGGCATGCTGAACATACTGTTACAAGAGGCTGTTCCTTTATATATGCCTCTTTCAACGCACGAACAGAAGAAAGTTTTGTCGCAATTTCATCACAAGATGTAGTAAAAACTCCTCCGCAACATTGCCAGTTTTCGATTTCTTCGAGCGTTACCCCTAAAGCCTCTGCAGATTTATACGCGTACAAATCAAGGTCTTTAGCTTTGTTTTTTAAGGTGCAGCCCGGAAAATAACTAACCTTCATTTTTATACCCCCTGAGTTCTTAAACCATTTCTTCCGGATGGAATACTTCATCAAATTTTTCACTGGTTAAAAAGCCAAGTTCAACGCAAGCTTCCTTAAGTGATATATTATCTTTAAATGCTTTTTTTGCTGTTTTAGCAGCATTTTCATATCCTATATACGGATTAAGTGCTGTAACAAGCATCAATGAGTTATGCAGATTATGATGCATTTTTTCTTTATTAGCTTTAATGCCAACTGCACAGTTTTTATTGAATGAACGAATTGCTTCAGCCATAAGTCTTGCAGACTGTAAGAAATTATAAATACATACAGGCATAAATACATTTAATTCAAAATTACCCTGTGATGCTGCCATACCTACCGCAACGTCATTCCCCATTACCTGAACTGCAACCATTGTTACTGCTTCGCATTGTGTCGGATTTACTTTACCCGGCATAATAGAAGAACCTGGTTCGTTTTCAGGAATAAATATTTCCCCTAGACCATCTCTTGGCCCTGATGCTAACCAACGTATATCATTTGCAATTTTCATCATATCTGCCGAAAGTGCTTTAATTGCACCGTGAGCAAAAACAAGTTCATCCTTTGATGTAAGTGCATGGAATTTGTTTGTTGCAGTTACAAACGGTTTATTTGTAATTTTACCAATTTCTTCTGCTACATTTTCGGCAAATGACTTAGGTGCATTAAGACCTGTTCCAACCGCTGTACCACCAAGAGCAAGTTCATATAAAGGTTCAATTGAACGTTTTATAAGTTCGATATCTTTCTCTAAACTTGAACGCCATCCGCTGATTTCCTGAGAAAATGTAATCGGTGTAGCATCTTGAAGATGTGTTCTTCCGCTTTTTACAATCCCTTCATTTTCTTCTTCAAGTCTTTTAAATGTATCTATTAGTTCTGAAACTGCAGGAATAAGTTTATCTTCTAAAATAATTACTGCTGCAATATGCATAGCAGTCGGAAATGTATCATTTGAAGACTGACTCATATTTGCATCATCATTCGGATGAAGTAAATTTTTACCTAAAATCTGATTACCTCTATTAGCAATAACTTCGTTAGCATTCATATTAGATTGAGTGCCTGAACCTGTCTGCCACACAACAAGCGGAAAATTATCGTTAAGTTTTCCGTCCATTATCTCATCACACGGTGCTTTAATTGCTTCAAGTTTTTCATTTGTCATTTTTTCAGCACGAAGAGCATTGTTTGTTATTGCTGCAGCTTTCTTTAATACACCAAATGCGTGTATAATTTCCTGAGGCATCGTTTCAATACCAACACCTATTTCAAAATTTTCATGGCTTCTTTGAGTTTGGGCAGCCCAAAGCTTATCAGCAGGAACTTTTATTTCGCCCATTGAATCATGTTCTATACGATAGTTCATTTTATCATTTCCCCTTTTCTTTATATATTAAGACCCTTTATTAAATCTTTAAGAACATTTGCACTGTTATGCAAAGATCCGATTTCCTCATCGTTAAGAGGAAGCATTATTTTACTGTGAGCACCGTTATTACCAACAACATTGAGTAAACTTAAGCA